>JAFAMK010000353.1 GCA_019233415.1 Vulcanimicrobiota bacterium | reverse complement strand
GTGGTTGCGGACGGTCATGTCGAAGGGCGTCGTTGTGGTGCCTTCTTCGATGTAGCCGCGCACGTGCATGTTGTCGTGGTTGTTGCGGCGGTAGGTCAGGCGGTGGACGAGCCAGGGGTAGCCGTGGAAGGCGAAGACGACCGGGCGGTCCGTCGTGAAGAGTGCGTCGAAGTCGGCGTCGGTGAGGCCGTGCGGGTGGTCGGGTTCCAGCGTCATCAGGTCGACGACGTTGATCACGCGCATCTTCAGGTCGGGGACGTGCTCGCGAAGGAAGTCGACTGCCGCGAGCGTCTCCTGCGTTGGGACGTCGCCGCAGCAGGCCATGACGACGTCGGGGACGATGCCGTCGTCGTTCGAGGCGAAGTCCCAGATGCCGACGCCTTTGGTGCAGTGACGAATCGCGTCGTCGATCGAGAGCCACTGCGCTTCCGGCTGCTTTCCGGCAACGATGACGTTGATGTAGTCTTTACTGCGCAGGCAGTGGTCGGCGACCGAGAGCAGCGTGTTCGCGTCGGGCGGCAGGTAGACGCGCACGACGTCGGCTTTCTTGTTGACGACGTGGTCGAGGAAGCCGGGGTCTTGGTGACTGAAGCCGTTGTGGTCCTGGCGCCAGACGTGCGACGTCAGCAGGTAGTTGAGCGACGCGATCGGCCGTCGCCACGGGACTTCCTTGCTGACCTTCAGCCACTTCGCGTGCTGGTTCAGCATCGAGTCGACGATGTGGATGAACGCCTCGTAGCACGAGAAGAAGCCGTGCCGTCCGGTCAGCAGGTAGCCTTCGAGCCAGCCTTCGCACAGGTGCTCGCTGAGCACTTCGAAGACGCGCCCGTCGAGCGCGAGGTGATCGTCGCTCGGCAAGACGTACTCCGTCCACTCGCGGTTCGTCGCCTCGAAGACCGCGTCGAGGCGGTTCGACGCCGTTTCGTCCGGGCCGAACAGCCGAAAGCGGTCCATGTTCGCGCGGATCACGTCGCGCAGGAACGTGCCGAGGACGCGCGTCGACTCGGCGGTGACGGCGCCCGGCTGCGTCACGCCGACCGCATAGTCGCGGAAGTCGGGCAGGTTCAGGTCGTGCAGACGCAGCCCGCCGTTCGCGCGCGTCGACGCGCCCATGCGCTTCTCGCCGGTCGGCGCGAGCGCGGCGAGCTCCGGCACGAACGTGCCGTTCGCGTCGAACAATTCTTCGGGCTTGTACGAGCGCATCCACGCTTCGAGGATCGCGAGGTGCTCGGGGTGGCGGTCGAAGTCCGCCAGCGGGACTTGATGCGCGCGGAACGTTCCTTCGATCGGGACGCCGTCGACGACTTTGGGTCCGGTCCAGCCCTTCGGCGTCACGAGGACGATCATCGGCCAGCGCGGCCGCGTCGTCACGCCGCGCTCGCGCGCGTCACGCTGGATCTCGCGGATGCGCGTGTAGACGGTTTCGAGCGTGCTCGCCATCAGCGGGTGCATCAGCGCGGGATCGTCGCCTTCGACTACGAACGGCTCGTAGCCGTAGCCGTGCAGAAGCGCGAGCAGCTCGTCGCGGGGAATGCGCGCGAGGACGGTCGGGTTCGCGATCTTGTAGCCGTTGAGGTGCAGGATCGGCAGCACTGCACCGTCGCGCACCGGATCGACGAACTTGTTCGCGTGCCAGCTCGTCGCGAGCGGTCCCGTCTCGGCTTCGCCGTCGCCGACGACGCACGCGACGAGCAGGTCGGGATCGTCGAATGCCGCGCCGTGCGCGTGCACCAGCGAATAGCCGAGCTCTCCGCCCTCGTGAATCGAGCCCGGCGTCTCGGCGGTCGCGTGGCTTCCGACCCCGCCGGGGAACGAGAACTGCTTCATCAGCCGCTGCAGTCCCGCTTCGTTGCGCGGGATGCTCGTGTAGAGCTCGCTGTACGTCCCTTCGAGGTACGTGTTCGCGACCAGCCCCGGGCCGCCGTGACCGGGCCCGGCGACGTACAGCACGTCGACGCCGTGGCGGCGGATCAGGCGGTTCAGGTGCACGTAGACGAAGTTCAGCCCCGGGGTCGTCCCCCAGTGGCCGAGCAGTCGCGGCTTGAGATGCTCGCGCCGCAGCGGCTCGCGCAGCAGCGGGTTCGCGAGCAAGTAGATTTGGCCGACCGACAGGTAGTTCGCGGCGCGCCAATAGGCGTCGAGCGCGTGGGCTTCCTCGGCGGACAGTGCAGGGGCGGACGTCGTCTCGATCACGGGGACCTCCACGGTCAGCGTACCCGCGTCAGGTGAAGGACCGGTGAAGGGCGCGCGGGCCGCGTAGCGAGCACTACGCGGCCGTACGGGTGTCGGGTGTGCGGTTCAGTTGTGCGCGACGCCTAGGGCATAGAAGGAGACCTTTGCTCCGACGGTGCTGCTGCTGCCGGCGGTTTGGTCGTAGTCGCCGGCTTTGAAGTACATGCCGTAGCCGTTGAAGCTCGAGGGCATCGTGAAGGGGTAGGAGGTGCCGTTGATCTTCAGCGTGATGGCGTTGCCCGACAGCTGGATCACGTACGAGAACTTCGTACCGAGTGCGACCGTCGTGATGTTGTGCGATACTTCGTTGCCGCCGGCCGGGGTTTGCTCGATGGCGAGGACGATCTGGCCGTTGCTGTGGTAGAAGAGTTCCAACAGCGGTTTCGTCGATGACGGCAGGCCAGACTGGAGCGGTGCGCCGATATGGATTTGGCCGACGCAGACGTGATCCGGGACTTGCGTTACGCGCAGCGTCGCGGTGAGGATGTTCGTTCCGCTCGTCGGCCAGTTGGCGGTCGAGCCGTCGGCGTTCATTTCGCGGAGCTCGGAGCGCGGGAAGTTCGAGTTCGGCGTCGTCACGCCGTTCTCCGGATCCCAGAAGTCCATCGCGCCGTCGGTCTTGTCGGTGAAGAAGTAGCTGTCTTGGAAGCCGTTCGGGCCGACGAGTTGGCTCGGCGGGATCGTGTTCGGATTTCCGGATGAGCCGATCGGCTCCTGAAGCTCCCAGATCGACAGGTCGAAGTTGCCTCCCGGGGCGACGTTCGGGTTCAGCCCGCTGCCCGTCGGGGTCGCGGTCGGCGTTGGCGTGGGGGTCGGCGTGCCTGAGCCGGTTGGCGTCGGCGTGGGCGTCGCGGTGCCGGTCGGGGTTGGCGTCGGGGTCGGGGTTGCGCCGCCGCCGGCGCAGGGGTTGCCGTCCAGGGTGCAGGTCGTGCCGGCGCCCGCGAACGTCCCCGAGCCGTTGTAGTCGACCTCGACGCTGCCGTTCGCGGGGATGGTCGCACCCTTCGTCGTTGGGGTGATCGTGTAGCTGCCGTCGCTGTTGGCGGTGTAGCTGTTCGCCGCGCCCCAGATCGATGCGCCGCTGGGGATCGTGGCGCCCCCGGCGT
>JAFAMK010000351.1 GCA_019233415.1 Vulcanimicrobiota bacterium | reverse complement strand
CCATGCGATCAGCGCGATCGCGCCGGCGACGATCGCTCCGACGATGACGTCGCTCAGATGCACTCAGACCGTCGTCGTCGTGAGCGCGTCCAGCAGCCCGTCCACCGTGAATTCCTCCGCGACAAGGTCTACGCGGATGCCGGCGTCGCGGGCGGTCTGCGCGGTGATCGGGCCGATGGCGGCGACCGTTTTTTCGCGCAGCAATTCCGCCGCGTTGGGAAGGTTATGGAGGAAGCCGCGGACGGTGCTGGAGCTGGTGAAGGTGATGATGTCGGCGCGCGCGGTTTTTTCGGCGAGGTCGGAGTCATCGACGAAGCGGGTGCGGTAGGCGGCGACGTCGTCCACGGTCCGGTCGTGTTCGCGCAGGGTGTCGGGGAGGACGTCGCGGGCTTGTTGCGCGCGGTAGAGCAGAACGCGGTCGCCAGGCGCGGTGCGGGCGAGGAGCTCGGTGGCGACGGCTTCGTTCACGTAGGTGGGCGGGATCAGGTCGGCGCGCAGGCCGCGGGCGGCGAGCGCTTCGGCGGTCTTCGGGCCGATCGCGGCGAGCTTGGTGTCGCCGAAGGCGCGGGCGTCGCGGCCTCGTTCGCCGAGGGCGTCGAAGCACGCGTCCACGCCGTTGCGGCTGGTGAAGACGATCCAGGCGTAGTCGCGCACGCGCGCAATCGCTTCGCGGGCGGCGGTGGGATCGTCGGGAGGGCCGATGGCGATCGTCGGCGCGAGGATCGGTTCGGCGCCCATCTCCCACAGGCGCTGGGAGAAGTCGTCGGCTTGGTGCGCAGGGCGCGTGACGAGGACGCGCTTGCCGAACAGCGGTTGCGTGTCGAACCAGCGGATGTGTTCGCGCTCGCGCACGACGTCGCCGATCACGACGATCGCGGGCGCACCGATCTCGGTTCGCGCGACCTCGTCGACGATCGTGTCGAGCGTCGCGGTCAGCACGCGTTGCGACGGTTTCGTGCCTTCGTGGACGATTGCGACGGGGGTGTCGCCGTCGAGTCCGTGCGCGCGCAGTTCGGCGACGATGCCGGCCAGGTTGCCCATCGCCATCAGGAAGATCGTCGTGGCCTTGCGGTTCGCGAGCTTCCCGAAGTCGAGCGAGGTGTAGCCCTTGGTCGGGTCTTCGTGTCCCGTTGCGACGGTGAAGGCGGTGTTGTGCTCGCGGTGGGTGACTGGAATGCCGGCGTACGCGGGCGCGGCGATCGCGGACGTGATGCCGGGGACGATCTCGAACGGGACGCCGGCCGCCGCGAGCGCTTCCGCTTCCTCACCCCCACGCGCGAAGACGAACACGTCGCCGCCCTTGAGCCGCACGACTCGCTTTCCTTCGCGCCCGAGCCGCACGAGCAGCGCGGTGATTTCGTCCTGCGAGAACGTGTGCGCGCCGGCTTTCTTCCCGACGTAGATCTTCTCGCAGTCCGGCGGCGCGAGGCTCACGATCGCCGGCGAGGCGAGATAGTCGTACACCAGCGTGTCGCACCGCGCCAGCGCGCGCGCGCCCTTGAGCGTCAGGAGGCCCGGGTCACCGGGCCCTGCGCCGACGAGCCAGACCTTTCCCGTCACTCGGTGAATTCTTCGAGCGGCGGCGGCGGGCGGAACGTGCCGTCCTCATCGAGCGCCTGCAGCTCGAACAGCTCGTCGAGAATCTTCGCGTGCGTCAGCGCTTCGGCGCGGTTCTCGGCGGCTTTGTCGCGGATCCGGACGATCGCGCTATGCAGCAGCTTCGAGACGATCGTCATCGACATGCCGGTGATGAGCAGCCGCTCGCGCTCGGTGAGGTCCGGCAGCCGCGCGAAGAGTCGCTCCAGCTCGCTCTCGCGAATCGCCGCGGCCTTTTGCGTCAGCGACGCGATCACCGGAACCGCGACGCGCGACTGGTACCACTGCTGGAACCGCTCGACGTGCTCGGCGATGATTTCCTCGACGAGCGGAATCGCTGCGCGCCGCTTCTCCAGCGTCACGTCCACGACGTCCTTGAGCCCGTCGATGTCGACCAGGCCGATCCCCGGGATGCGCGTCACTTCGGGATCGACGTCGCGCGGGACCGCGATGTCGACGATGAACAGCGGCCGGTCGGGGCGCGCGAGCATCGCCTCCGCGACGTTCCCCGGCGTGAGGACGAAGTGCGACGCGCCGGTCGAGGTCACGACGACGTCGGCAGTCTTCAGCGACTCGACGAGCCCCGGCATCTCCGCGGTGCGCCCGATCGAACCGAGCTCGTCGACGACGGCCTGCGCGCGCTTGTGCGTGCGGTTGAGCACGATGATCTCGCCGGCGCCTTCGGCCTTCAGCCGGCGCGCTGCGATCGCACCCATCTTTCCGGCGCCGATCACCAGCACGCGCTTGCCGCCGAGATCGCCGACGTGCTCCTTCGCGCACGCGACGGCAGCGGTCGCGATCGAGGTCGAGTCGCCCGAGATCGCGGTGTGCGTGCGCGCTTCCTTGCCGGCTTCGAGCGCCTCGCGGAAGAGCGTGTGCAGCGTCTTGCCGAGCGAGCGCGCGCGCTGCGCCTGCACGTACGCGTCCTTGACCTGGCCGAGAATCTCCGCTTCGCCGATCAGCATCGAGTCGAGACCCGTGCTGACGCGGATCAGGTGGTCGATCGCCTGCGTCCCGAGCAGCGTGTACATGTACGAGTCCATGTCGCTGACGTCGCCGTGGCGGAAGTTCCCGAGGAACGTCTTGAGCTGACCGACGCCGACTTCGTAGTCTTCCAGCTCGGCGTAGATCTCGAGCCGCCCGCAGGTCTGCAGCATCAGCGCCTCGCGGATCGCCTCGTAGTCGCGCAGCGCGATCAGCGCCTCGCCCATCCGGTGCGGCGGAAACGCATGCCGCTCGCGCACTTCGACCGGCGCCGTGTTGTGCGAGAGCCCCAAACA
>JAFAMK010000323.1 GCA_019233415.1 Vulcanimicrobiota bacterium | reverse complement strand
CGCGAGCGTCTGCTGGAGCCGGCGCATTCCTTCGTCCAACTCCGCGTCGTACGAGCCCGGCACCGCGTACGTGCGGTGCAGCTTGCGCATCATGCGGTTGACCGAGACCGGCGAGAGCGTCGCGGTCAGCGCGGCGGTCGCGTACTTCTCCGCCTGGTGCGCTTCGTCGAGCACGACGAAGTCGTAGGCGGGGAGCAGCGCGCCGCCACTGGTGAGGTCGAGAAAGAACAGCGCGTGGTTGACGACGACGACGTCGGCGAAGCGCGCCGCGTCGCGCTGCCGGAAGAAAAAGCAGTCGGCGAAGCGGCTGCAGTATTCGCCCACGCAGTCGTCGGCGTCGGCGTCGAGCGACTCCCAGTCCTCGCCGCGCGGCGTGAAGTCCAGTTCGGCGCGGTCGCCGGTCTCGGTGCGCTCGGCCCACGCCCACAGCCGTTCGAGTGCGAGCGACGGCGCGATCAGCCGCGCGCCGCTCTCCTTCTCGAACTTCGCCTTGCACAGGTAGTGATTGCGCCCTTTGAGCAGGACGACGCGCGCCTCGATCCCGAGCGCGTCGACGACGAGCGGGATGTCCTTGCGCACGAGCTGTTCCTGCAGCGCGATCGTCCCCGTCGAAACGACGACGCGCGCGCCGGCGCGCAGCGCCGGCACCAGGTACGCAAGCGACTTGCCGACGCCGGTTCCCGCTTCGACGATCGTGTGAATGTTTTCGAGGAAGCCGCGCTGGATCAGCCGCGCCATCTGCACCTGACCCGGACGCGCCTCGAACCCGGGCAGCGCGCGCGCGATCGGCCCGTCGGGCGCAAACGCGTCGTCGACCAGCTTCATTCCGGCGGCTGCTCGATCGTCTCGGGCTCGCGCTGCGGCGCCTGCACGTAGCTGTACGCGTACTCGCGCTGACGCGAAGGAACCATGAACAAGACCAGCCCGGCGAGGAACCCGGTGATCAGCCCGCCGATGTGCGCCGCGGCGGAGATGCCGGGGACCGCGAACGTGAACAGCAGGTTGATAACGATGACCGGAATGACTTGGCCGATGAGCGACCGCCCGCGTGCGCCGAGCCGAATCCCGACCGCGACGAGCGCGCCGAACAGCCCATAGATCGCGCCGCTCGCGCCGAGCGTCGGCTGGTCGTACGCGAACCACACCACCGCGAGCCCCGAGCCGACGATCGCGAGAGCGTACAGCAGCGCGAACCGCACCTTGCCGTAGAGCGTCTCGACGAGGTTCCCGACTTGGTAGAGCGCCAGCATGTTGAGCCCGATGTGCGGCAGCGAGCCGTGCAGGAACGCCGCGGTGAACAGGCGCCACCATTCGCCGTCCACGACGACGCGCTCGCCGATCAGCAGGCCGCGGCCGTCGCGGAGCGCGCCGCCGGTCGTGACCTCCCAAACGTACGCGACCACGTTGATCGCGATGAGGAGGTTGGTGAGGCTCACGCGGTGAGCGCCGAGCTGGTCTCCGTGACGATCGCGATCAGCCGCGCCAGTTCGATCGAGATCGCCGTGCGGCCGTTCACGCCCTCGACGGTGATCGGCCCGCCAAGCGGACCTCGCTCGACGACGTCGACGCTCGCGCCCGGCCGCAGCCCGATCTGGTCGAGGTAGCGCAGCGTCTCGGGAACGTCCTCGACGACCTCGACGACGCGAACCGTCGTGCCGGCCTGCGCGTCGGAGAGGTGCAGCCCGACGCGCGCCGGTTCGCTCAGGTCGGCCGGCGGGATGGGATGCCCGTGCGGGCAGACTTTGGGGTCGCCGAGGATCGCGACGAGCCGCTGCTCGACGCGCTCCGAGATCGCATGCTCGAGCTTGCACGCCTCCTCATGGACCTCGTCCCATGGCATCCCGAGGACGTCCTGAAGAAAGACTTCGGCCAGCCGGTTGCGCCGAATGACGCGCACCGCGACCTTGAGCCCCTTCTCGGTCAGCTTCGCCTGCCCACGCGCCTCATACGTCAGATAGCCGTCCGCCGCCAGCTTCTTCAGCATCCCGGAAACGGAAGCCGGCGCCACACCAAGGTCGGCCGCGAGCCCAGACGTGCTCACGCCGGGCCCCTCGCGCTCCAGACGATAGACCGCCTCCAGATACTCCTCGGTCGACTCGTCGAAATGAGTGTGCCCGGGCATGTGCCCCAAACTTCGCCCCACCGACCCGGAGTTCCGGGACGGCGGCCTGGGGATGAGGCTCTGAAACCGGCCCGACTGTGGCACTGCTAGAGACTAGAGGTCGCGGGTCTTGCCACGGCGCTTCCCTAGTTGGGTCGGAAAAAGGTTGAGAAATCCGACACTCATGCTAAACTCCGACTCATGAGATTTACTCCGACTACGGTCGGAAGGTAGGAGAGGGCCTGTTCATGCCGAGCTTCCAGCACGAAGCGACCGTCAGGGAGAAGAATCAAATGACCATTCCGCGCGCCGTCGCGGAGCGGCACGGCATCGCGCCGGGCCAACGTCTCGTCATCGTCGAGGGCAAGGCGGACGACGAGTTCACGGTCCGCGTCCTACCGCGAACGTATGCCGGCGCCCTGGCGGGTGTCTACGGCCGTACGACGGAGGAGAATGTGCGCTACGTTCGGCGTGAACGCGAGGATTGGGACTGAACAGCCTCGCCTTGGAGAAACGGATTGCTGCCGGCGAACGTGTTCTCATCGACACGTCGGTCCTCATCGCGTATCTCGACGGCACCGCGAACGACGCCACCCACGACGTCGCGTCCCATCTGGTGGACCACATGGTCTCGTCCGGGCGAAATCCAGCGACCGTATCGCCGGTTACGGCGATGGAGTTGTTGGTGCGTCCGCTTCGCCTTTCGCCATCCAAAGCCGCGCACGTTCACGGTTTCCTCACGCACGCGCCACATCTGACGCTCTTGCCGCTCGATCTCTTCGTCGCTCAGGAAGCGGCGACGTTGCGCGCAACCCACAAGTTCAAATCAGTCGATGCGCTCGTCATCGCAACCGGGGTCGTCGCGCAAGTGCACCATTTGGTGACGAACGACGCCGAGTGGCGCAACAAGCTCGCGCCGATCAAGGATCGCATCAAGGTCACGATGCCGAAGGACTACATCACCTAGAGACGGCAGTCGCTGCGGCGCGCGAGCGTTCGAAGCGTTCGTGGAGGCGGCGTTTGGTTTCGGCGGGGGCGAATGATGCGTCGATTGCATTGCGGGCGAAGCGCAGGAGGGCGTCTTCGCCGAACGTGTCGGCGACGAAGCGGTATTCGTCGAGGAGCGTCGTGCCGAAGAGGGCCGGGTCGTCGGCGTCGATCGTGACCATGCAGCCGGCGGCGTCGAGGGCGCCGAGCGGGTGGGCGGCGTCGGCCGGGGCGGCGCCGGTCAGGCGGTTCGAGGTCGGGCAGATTTCGAGCGGGATGCCGCGTTCGGCGAGCAGCGCGACGACGGCCGGGTCCTCGACCGACCGGACGCCGTGGCCGATCCGTTCCGCGCCCAGGACCTCGATCGCCGAGCGGACGCTTACCGCCCCGGCTGCCTCGCCGGCGTGGACGACGCCGTGGAGGCCGCCATCACGGGCGATCGCATAAGCGCGCTCGTACAGCTCGGGTGGGAAGTTCGCCTCGTCGCCACCGAGGCCGACCGCGATCACCCCCAGGTCGCGCAGGCCGACCGCTAGGCGTGCCGTTCCCTCCGCTTTCTCGACCCCGAAGTTGCGGGTCAGGTCGGCGATCAGGGCCACCTCGACCCCGAGCGGCGCGCCTGCCTCGTCGAGCGCCGCCCGAATCGCCTCGACCGTCGCCCGCACGTCGAGGTCCCGGTGAAAATACGTC
This sequence comes from Vulcanimicrobiota bacterium, assembly GCA_019233415.1. Taxonomy (GTDB): domain Bacteria; phylum Vulcanimicrobiota; class Vulcanimicrobiia; order Vulcanimicrobiales; family Vulcanimicrobiaceae; genus Vulcanimicrobium. Next base: position 424 of record JAFAMK010000323.1, on the reverse strand, counting down.
CACACCGACGGCGAGATGAAGACCTCGGCGTAGACGACGCCTTGCTCCGCCGCATCGACGACGTAGTCGTGCGCGATCCGCGCGTAGTCCTCAGGCGCGCGCAGTGTCTCGGTAACCTTCGCGAAGAGCAGCAAGAACTCGCGAAAGGTGGAAAACGCGTACGTCCGCGCTGGATCGGCTCGCTCGCCCAGGTCGACGCCATACTTGGCCGCGAGCGCCCGAAACGTCTCGGGCCGCACCGTTCCTTCGAGATGGCAATGAAGCTGGACTTTGGCGAGCGCCGCAAGGTCGAGACCGAACACCTTGACGGCCGTTCGACGCCGATGCTATAGTAACCGTCGCCCGTCGCGGGGTGGAGCAGTCCGGTAGCTCGTCGGGCTCATAACCCGAAGGTCGCGAGTTCAAATCTCGCCCCCGCAACCAA
>JAFAMK010000319.1 GCA_019233415.1 Vulcanimicrobiota bacterium | reverse complement strand
TCTCACGCCGCGCAACCGCGTCATCGACGGCATCGGGCTCGCGCCGGACGTGAGCGTCAAGGAGAACCAGCACGCGCGCTTCGGCGACCCTGCGGCCGACGCGCAGCTCGCCGCGGCGATCGGGGTCGTTCAGGCCAAAGCGCTCAGGTAAGCGCGGCCTACGCCGCGAGCATCAGCGTCGTCTCGGCGCTCGGCGAGAGCCGCGTGCGCACGTAGCGCTTGAGGGTGCTGTAGCTGCCGCTGAAGCCCTCGCGCACGAGGTCCGCGTGGACCGCGCGCAGCGAGGTGCCTTCCGCGACCGCGTCGGCGATCGTCTCGCGGTGCGGCTCGCAGAGCGTGGTCGCGTCGCGGCGGTCGTCCAGGTGGACGACGCCGCCGTCGAGGAGGCCGGCGCGGCGGCCGTAGGCCGCAATCGTCTCGCGTCGGTGGCCCGTCTCGTGCTCGATCCGGCGCAGCGTCTTGCCTTCCCGCAGCATGGCGAGAACCCGTTCCCGCTGCGCCTCGGTCAACGTGTTCATAGCGAAACCGTTCCGCCGCCGGCGTACCGGCCCTGCGCGCCGGTGGCCGCTTTTCACGGCCCGAATGCGCCACCCGCCCGGACCTCTGCTAGACTGCGGCGCATGAGCCTCGTCCCCATCGTCGTCGAGCAAACCGCGCGCGGTGAGCGATCGTACGACATCTACTCGCGCCTGCTGCAGGAACGCATCGTCTTCGTCACCGGCCCGATCGACGACACGATGGCGAACATCGTCATCGCGCAGCTGCTGTTCCTCGAACGGCAAGACCCCGACAAGGACATCGACATGTACATCAACAGCCCCGGCGGGAGCGTCACCGCGGGCCTCGCGATGTACGACACGATGCAACTGATCAAACCCGACGTCGCGACGATCTGCGCCGGCTTCGCCGCCTCCGCCGCGTCGGTGCTGCTCACCGGCGGCGCCGCCGGAAAGCGCATGGCGCTGCCCTACAGCAAGATTTTGATCCACCAGCCCGGGATCGGCCAGATCGGCGGACAGGCCACGGAGATCGAAATCCACGCCCGCGAGCTGATCGCAACACGCCGCACGATCGCGGAACTCTACGAGCGCACGACCCACAAAGCGCTCGAACAAATCCAGCGCGACCTCGAACGCGACTTCTTCATGACCGCCGAAGAAGCAAAAGACTACGGCATCATCGACACCATCCTGAACAACGGCAACCGCAACGGCGCGACCCCGGCCCCTTCGACAAGCTCAGGGTGACAGGGTGGTAGAGCTCTGTCGAAGGGTGAGCTCCCCCGTCGTCCTGAGCTTGCACCCCGTCATCCTGAGCCTCTCCCCGTCATCCTGAGCTTGTCGAAGGGCGGCTATGCGGTGAACGACGGGATGCGCAGGTTGAGCGACGGGCGGTAGGTGACGGTGCGCGTCAGCGCTTCGAGGTCGAGACGGCGGTCGAGCAGCGCGCGCACGCCGGCCGTGGCGATCGCGATTGCGATGATCTCGCCGGGGCAGGCGTGTGCGCCGTCGCCGAACGTCAGGGTGCGGCGGTTCGTGCGCGCGGGGTCGAAGCGCTCGGGTTCGGGATTGAACGCCGGATCGCGGTTCGCCGCGGCGAGAGCGAGGACGACCGCGTCGCCGGCGCGGAGTACGTGCCCGCCGAGCGCCACCTCCTCGTCGGCGAAGCGGCGCGTGTTCTGCACCGGCGGATCGTAGCGCACGACCTCGGAAACGACCTCGCGCACCGCGATTCGGCGCGCCATGACCGCCGCGTGCAGCGCGCGGCGATGGGCGAGCGCGAGCAGCGTGTTGAGCAAGAGCCCCGCCGTCGTCTCGCGCGCTTGAAACAGCAGTCCGATCGCGTTCTCGATGCCGAGCGGATCGTTCTCGTAGTGCGAGAACGCGGCGCTGAGCGCGCCGGCCGCGCGCACGCCGCGGTCGACGTCGTCTTCGTCGGCGCCAGGCGCGAAGGCACGTGCCAGCGCGCCGACGCGTTCGGACAGCTGCGGCAAGAGCGCCTCGTCCAGCCGCAGCATGGTCCCGAGCGCGTGGACCGGCAGGTCCACGGCGAACGCGTCGAGCCGCGTCGCATCGAGCGCGCCGCCGCCGTCGAGCAGCCGCTGCGCCCAGCGCGCGGCGGCCGCGTCGACCGGCGGGTTGAACGCGGTCGTGCGCGCTTCGACGACCTTCCGGCGCGCGCTGTGCGCCGTACCGTCGTTCATCCGCACGAGCTGACGGAAGATCACGCCGGCGGCCGAGCCGCGCAGCGCCTTCGGAACGGGCTCCGCCGTGGGGCGCACGCGCAGGCGCGGCTCGTTCAACAGCGCGCACACCGTTTCGGCACTCGCGGCGACCCAGGCGCCGAGCTGCGCGTCGTATGCCAGCGGTGCCTCGGCGACCAGCCGCGCGTAGTACGGGTAGGGATTCGGATGCGTCACCGCGGCGATGGCGTTGCGCGGTTCCGCGGTCGGTTCGAGCGCCTGCATGGAACGATCGGTTCCTCCGTTGTTTCGCATCGTACGTCAAAGCGGCGGTCGTCGCGATACCGCTCCCTGCACGAAAGCAGCGACTCACTGCACGGTGCTACCCTCCGGATCGTTCGGCGCAGGCCGAACGGTCGTTGTGCTACGATGGGCGCCATGGCGATCCCCGATCTCGCCCGCCTCGCCGCCGCGCTCGCCGATCCGGTCCGCGCCGCGATGGTCGGCGCGCTGTTCGGCGGCGTCGCGCTCCCGCAGCAGGAACTCGCCCGGCGCGGCGGCGTCGCGCCGTCGACCGCGAGCGAACACCTAGCCCGCCTCGTCGACGTCGGCCTGCTCGTTCGCACGACCGCCGGACGGCGCCGGTACTACCGGCTCGTCGGGCCCGAAGTCGCCGAAGCGCTCGAACGGCTGGGAACGCTGGCGCCGCCCGCGCCGCGCCCGCGCACGCTCTCGCAGAACGACCGCCTGCGCGTGATGACGCTCGCGCGCACGTGCTACGACCACCTCGCCGGCGTGCTCGGCGTCGCGCTCGCCGACGTCCTCGTCGCCGACGGCACGTTCGCGCGCGCCGACGACGCGTTCGTCGAAACGAACGCGACCGCATTGCGGCTTGAACGGCTCGGCATCGACGTCGCGACACTGCGCACGACCCGCCGCCCGCTCGTGCGCGGCTGCCTCGACTGGACCGAACGCCGCCCACACCTCGCCGGCGCCGTCGGCGCCGCACTCGCCGACACATTCCTCGCGCGCGGCTGGGTCCGCCGCGCGACCGGCCATCGCGGCCTACACGTCACCGAAGCGGGCACAACAGCTCTCGCGCGCGAGTTCGGTATCGACCTCCGCCCTTCGACAAGCTCAGGATGACGGGGGAAAGCTCAGGATGACGAGCTTGTCTTCCCGTCATCCTGAGCTTGTCGAAGGGCGCTACGTTTACTCGAACCGCAGGGCGCGGATCGGGTCGAGGGCGGCGGCTTTGCGAGCGGGCCAGTAGCCGAAGAACACGCCGACCGCGGCGCTGAAAGCCAGCGCGAGGAAGACC
>JAFAMK010000305.1 GCA_019233415.1 Vulcanimicrobiota bacterium | reverse complement strand
GCGCGCCAGCTCGTGCGGCATCCAGTCGCGAACGCCGGCCGGAAGCCTCACGGCGCGCCTTCGCGCACGTTCGACTCGCCGACGATCGCCACGAGCCGCTCGCGCACGCGCTGGTCCGGCGCGACGCCGCGCTGCACCTGCGCGCCGTTGATGTGCAGCACGAGCGGAATCGTCCCCGCCCACTCGGAGATCAGCGTCGCGAGGTTGTCGATGTGCTCGCGCGACGACACGGTGACGTGCCAGCCCTCCGGCGGCGGAGGTACTGTGGCGCGCACGGTGCTGCGGTCGAACGGCTGCACGTCGTTGATGCTCACGTTCAGCTCGACGGGCGCTTCTTCGCCCGGTGTCGAGCCGCGGCGCTCGCGCAGCCGCAGCCGGCCGGTGATCACGACGATCTGGTCCTCGACGAAGCGCGCCTGCAGGTCGGCGTACTGCTTCGGGAAGACGACACACTCGATCGCGCCGGTCATATCTTCGATCGTCGCGATGAGCATCTGCGACTGCGCCTTGGTCAGCGTTCGCCGCACCGCGGTGACGAGTCCGGCGATCTTCACCTGCGCGTCGTCTTCGAGCCCGCGCAGGTCGCGGACGGGAACCGCGCCGGTGCGCGCGAGCGCATCGGCGACGTCGGCGAGCGGATGGCCCGAGACGAAGATTCCGAGCGTCTCCTTCTCCCAGCCGAGTTGCTCCATCGTCGAGGGCGCCGGTAGCGGCCGCAGCGACGGTTTGAGCGACGGATGCGCCTCCTCGATCATGCCGAACAGCGACGCCTGCCCCATCTCGCGGTCCCGCGCCTCGCGCGCCGCCACGTCGAGCGCGCCGTCGAGCGCGTCGAGCAACTGCGCGCGGTTCCCCGGCAGCGGGTCGAGCGCGCCGCACTTGATCAGCGCCTCGAACACCTTGCGGTTCACGGCCTTCAGGTCGACGCGGTTCACGAGGTCGAACAAATCCTCGAACGCGCCGCCCGCGTCGCGCGCGTCGAGGATCGACCGCACCGCGTTCTCCCCGACGCCCTTGATCGCCGCAAGCCCGAATCGTAACGCCGCGGCGACCACCGAGAAGTCGACCAGCGACGCGTTGACGTCCGGCGGCAGCACCATGATCCCGAGCTTCTTCGCCTCGTCGATGTACTCGACGAGCTTGTCCGTCTTGTCCCGCACCGACGACATGAGCGCCGCCAGGTACTGCAGCGGATAGTTCGCCTTCAGGTACGCCGTCTGATAGGCGATCCACCCATACGCCGCCGCATGCGACTTGTTGAACCCGTACCCCGCGAACGGCTCGACGAACGCGAAGATGTCCTCGGCTAGTTTCGTATCGAGTCCGTTCTCGACGCAGCCGTCGATGAATTTCTGGCGGTAGACGGGGATCTTGTCCTTCTGCTTCTTCCCCATCACCTTGCGCAACTCGTCGGCCTGCCCCATCGTGAAGCCTGCCATGTCGCGCGCGATCTGCATGACCTGTTCCTGATAGCACGCAATGGAGTACGTGTCCGCGAGGATCGGTTCGAGCTTCGGATGCAGGTACGTTGGCTTCTTTCGGCCGTGTTTGATGTTGATGTAGTCCGGAATCCACTCCATCGGGCCGGGGCGGTACAGCGCGACGAGCGCAATGACGTCGTCGAGCCGCGACGGCTTCAGCTCGACGCTCACCCGCGTCATCCCCTCCGACTCCATCTGGAAGACGCCGAGCGTCTCGCCGCGACCCAGCATGTCGTAGGTCTTCTGGTCGTCGTCGGGGATGGTGTCGAGGTTGAACGACGGGTTCACCGTGCGGCGAATCTCGTCCGAGGCGGCCTTCATCACGGTGAGGTTGCGCAGGCCGAGGAAGTCCATCTTCAGCAGGCCGATGCGTTCGACGAAGCCCATGTCGTACTGCGTGTTGACGCCCGCATCGCCGATCTTCACCAGCGGAACATGGTCCGTCAGCGGGTTCTTCGAGATGACGACGCCGGCGGCGTGCGTCGACGCGTTGCGCGCCAGTCCTTCGATCGACTTCGCCGTGTCGAGCAGTTTGCGAATCTGCGGGTCGAAGTTGTAGAGCGAGCCCAGTTCCGGAATCTGCTCCAGCGCCTGCGGGATCGTCAGCCCGTTGGGGCCGGACGGGATCAGCTTCGCGACGCGGTCGACGTCCGGCAGCGGCACGCCGAGCGCACGCCCCGCGTCGCGCACCGCGGCGCGTGCGGCCATCGTGCCGAACGTGACGATCTGCGCGACGCGCTCCTCGCCGTACTTCTCGGTGACGTACCGAATGACTTCGTCGCGCCGCTCGACGCAGAAGTCCGTATCGATATCCGGCATCGAGATGCGCTCAGGATTGAGAAAGCGCTCGAAGATCAGCTTGAACTTGATCGGGTCGAGGTCGGTGATCTTCAGGCAATACGAGACCAGCGACCCGACCGCCGAGCCGCGGCCCGGGCCGACCGGAATGTCGCGGTCGCGGGCGTACTTGATGAAGTCCCAGAC
>JAFAMK010000229.1 GCA_019233415.1 Vulcanimicrobiota bacterium | reverse complement strand
TTCGCGGTCGTCGCCGACGAGATTCGCAGTCTCGCCGAACGCGCCGTGCAAGCGAACGCCGAGATCGCCGCCGTCGTGCGCGACGTCCAGCGCCGCACCGGCAGCGCCGTCACCTCGACCCGCGAAGGCGACGCCGCGGCCCGCGCCGCGCGCGACGCGACGGCGTCGGCCGCTCGCGCGCTCGACACGATCCGCGGCGACGTCGGCGAGGTCGCGCGCCAGCTCGACGACGTCGGCCGCGCCAACGACGAGCAAAAGACGACGACCAACTCCCTCGTTCGCGCGACGACCGCCGTCCGCGACCAAGCCGCCCGCAACCGCGAAGTCGCCGGCGGCCTCGGCACCCTCGCCGAACAACTCGCCCGCACCGCGACCGAAGGCGCCGCCGGCGCCGCCGAAGCCCGCGACCGCGTCGCGGCGTTGGTCCGCGCCGGAGAAGAAGTCTCCACCGAAGCAATCGCCCTGGCGGACCTGACTAGCGCACTGCGCGCCGCCGCGGAGACGCTGACGAGCGCAATCGCCCGCTTCCGCGACACCACCACCGAACCAACATCGCCGTCCGCAAACGGCGCACTCAGCTCCGCAGCGAACGGCGATCGGTTGGCGTTGCGGTAGTTAGTGTGTCGGCGTCGGGGTGGGCGTCGGCGTCGGGGTGGGCGCCGGCGTGGGTGTGGGCGCGGACGGGCAGGCCTGCCCAAGCCCGGTGAAGATCGCTGCGATTGAGCACAGAGGAAACGTAAGCGAGACGAACGGACGTGTGGTGCGCTGGGAGAACGTTGGCGCGACGCCGGTCGGGAATGTGCTGTACGGTGTGAAGCCGTTCGGCGTGAGGCCGGATTGCAGCATGTCGACCGTCGTCGAGTGCCATCCGACCGTGATAAATGCCTTGTCGTCGACGCCGAGCGACAGGCCGTACAGCATCTTGCCGGCGCTGGAGTTGGGCGCCAGGCCACCGGTCACGTACAGTTGCCACGGTGAGTGCAAATCGGTCACCTGATAGTGCGCGAAGAGCGGCACGATCGTCTGTCCCTCCGAGCGCTCGGTGAAGTAGACGTTTTGCCCCGCGACACCGGACGGCAGCGGCGACGGCACGACGGTCACGACGCTATGGACCGGAACGTTGCTGCCCGCGAATCCGGTCGTGAAGACCAGTTCGTGCGCGTGTCGCGGGGTTGGTGTCGAAGTTGGTGTTGCTGTTGGAGTCGGAGTCGCGGTCGGACTCGGACTCGGGGACGGAGTTGGGGTCGGGGGTGGCGTCGTGGACGACGTCGCGCTCGCTGCCTCACGCTGCACCGATGCGTAGTCCCCGATCCCGGTAAGCATTGCGGCAGACAAGAAGCCCACCGACAGAAGGCGCTTCATCGCACATCCCTTTCCTGATTGCAGATGTCATTCGGGCGCAGGTGCCCTACGCCGACATCATCCCGCGCTCCGGTAAATCCGCGGTAACGACGGTGCTATGGATGATGTGCGCAGCGAATCGGCGTGAGCTCGCGGAAGACGCGGCCGTCCCAGCGCACGTAGACGCTGCGGCCGCCGACCGTCGCGCGGCGGAACGGATAGAACGGCGAGGTCGACTCGTGACAGGGCCTCCAGAACCATTGTGGCTCCACTTGGACCAGGTCCGACGCGAAATGGTCCGGCACGATGTCGGAGAGCTCGGCAGCATCTGCTCGCACTGCCAGGGATGCGAACCGGATCGGGTCGAGCGTCGGCGTGTTCGCCGGCGGGGTCTGCAGTGACAAGAACGCACCTGCGCCGTCGACGAACGCGTAGGCGAGCGACTGAAGCGGCGACCCCAACTGCACCAGCGTCCACGCTTCGTTGAACGGATCGCCGACGTCGTGCGGCTCGGCACCGCGCAACGAGTCGCTGTTCACGAGAGCCGGCAGGACGGCCGCGAACGGCGGAGCAGTCGTGAGCGCGTTGTCGGCGATACCTTGCAGCACCGCCTTGAACGCCTGCTGGCCGTCGAGCGGTTCCGGCGCCGGTGGTGCTTTCACGGTCTCGCTCGGTGTGCGCACCGTCGTGACGAGGTTGCCCGCGACCCGCTTCTGTTCGCTCGTGATCGACAGGTACGAAGGCGGCGCTGCAGGAGTCCCCGGCGCCGGCCAGTAGTGCCGTCGCCAGGTCAGCGCCGAAACGAAGACGTCGCCGGCACCCTGAGCACGCCCGCTTCCGCAGAAGTCGCCTTCAGTGTGCGGGAGCGGCGGAGTGTGTAGCAACGGGTGATCACGCAGCGGAAGTGACTTGATCGCGGTTTCCGGTGCCGGATTGTGGATGAAGAATCCCTTGATACCTGCGGCGCCGGGAAGCGCGTCGTCGACGACCGCGCCGGTGACGAGGATCCAGTGCGCGCTCGTCACGGCCAGCGTCGTCACGGCCATGACGAGGACGGGCACGGCCACGCGCGTCTCGGAGAGGGTATCGACGATACGCTGACATGCCGTGTCGAAGTCACCGTCCTGGTGCGCGACGAACGCATTCGCAAACGTCGCTGGCTTGTGCGCGTTCAGCAGCGCGCACAGCTCTACCATCGTCGCTCCGACCAGCGTTGCCTGCGCAGGCGTGTCGCCGCCGTTGAGCGAGGCAAGAAGCATCTGCGCGACAGCGGACGCACACGAGTCGAACGTATCCTGTTGGTGGTATTTTACGTCTACGTAGTGAATTTGTATCATAGCGAGTTCCTTGGCTCTGTGATGAGGTGAAACGCATCATGCATCTGGTCGTACGTGCAGCGCATCGTCGTGCGACTCTCGAACCTGATGGTGAGAGCGCGGGCAGGAAGATGCTGGAGTATTTGGCCGGCGACCACACCGGGGGCCGTCCACACGTGCAGCTCGTGCTGCGCCGCGAGGCTCGCCGGGACCATCGGCGCCATCTCAATCGCGCTCGTTGCAGACAAACGTGACTCGCCGTTGACCGTGAGGAATTGAACCAGGCCGAAGGACGCGCTCTTGTCGGACGCATTGCGCACGTCGAAACCGCCGCGCGCCAGATCCGGCTCGACCTGCGGCGGGCCGAACGTCTCGCCGTGAAACGTGTAGAGCGCGCGGTCGGCGGCGGGATAGACACAGGCCAGGACACCGATCGGCGCCTTGTCGTGGGACAGCGTATGTCCGGCGAAGACGCCGTACCGCTCGGTCCAGGCTATCTCGTCATTCCCGGACGGCTCCCACGCAGCCCAGACGACGGTCCAGCCGCCCCGCGACGCCCGCTTGGCGACCGCGACGCGCGCCTTGCGCTCCCGCAGCCGGCTGAGTGCCCCCTCGTCGAAGGAGAGCACGAGGGCGTGCGCGGTCGGGTGAGGCTCGATCATCGGAGGTCTACCGGGTGCTTGAACGAAGTAGTCAGGCAGGCGCGTGGCCTCATCGCATGCCAGCCGCGCGGCGAGAGGTTCGTTTGCTGGGTGCGGTGGCTCGAACGGCACTCGATTCGGCGCTCGCGGCAGTCGTCGCGTCGATCGATGCTGCAAGCCCGCGAGTTCTTGCGGTAGGCGCACCGCCCGGATTTCGCAAGACGGCGATCCTCAATGCGTACGGCGCGCGTATCGGACGACTCGTGACCTGCGACCTCGTCGGTGCGGTCGACGGCATCGAGCCGGCGCGTGCGATCACCGATGCGCTGCTCCGCGATAATCCGGCCCGTGCCGCCGCCGCCGCCGCCGACCGGCTTACGTTGCGCGCCGACGACGCGCTGGCGACCGAACGCGAATCGCTGCGCCGCGAATGGCCCGTGGCCGGCCCGCCCGAAGTCTTCGCGTTGCGCGACTCCGACGGTGTGCTCGCGACGCCGCGCGGCGCGGAGCTTGTCGCGGAGCTGATCGGCGCGGTTCCACCGACGCGCGTCGTCGCGCTCGTCACGCGCGCTGCGCTTCCGCCCGCATTGCAGCAAATCGTCGGCCGAGAGCGTACGGTCACGCTCGGCATCGCGGACCTTGCGCTGCGGGCCGCCGACGTGCTGGAGCTCGCACGCAGCAGCGGTGTCCCCGACACATTCGGCGAGGCGGTCCACGCGCTCGCCGGCGGCTGGCCGCTCGCAACCGAGCTGCTCCTGCGGCTGATACGGTTCGGTCCCGCGGACGAGGTGCTCGACGCCGCATCTGCCGTTGCTGCGGAGGCGCTGCTGACGTTCGCGATTCATCGAACGATCGCCGGACTCGCGGACGTGGTCCGGGATGCCGTTACGGTCGCCGCTATCTTGCGCGGCGCGAGTCGCACCGACCTCGTGCGCGTTCTGGGTGCGCCGTGCGACGATGCCGTCTTCGGCCGGCTCGCGAGCCTTCCCCTGATCAATACGCGCGACGATCGTTTCGTCGTACACCCGGTGGCAGCGACGTTGCTGCGCGAGCGGTTCGCACCGTTCGTGCAGCGAACCTACGAACGGACGTTGCGGGTGCTGACCGGTGACGGCGCTTACGTCGACGCAGCGACGGTTGCGATCGAGGCCGGCGACCCCGTTCGGGCCGCCGCAATCATCGACGCGGCACCACCGTATACCACTGCGCCCGTCCCGCTCGGGGCCTACGAGCGCGTCATCGACCGGCTCAACCGCAACCTCATCACCCGCTATCCGAACATCTGGGTTGCGACGATCCCGTACCGCGCGTTCTCGGTCGAGCCGACGACGTACGTGCGCGAGGCCGAGACCGTATACTACTGTCTGCCGGCGAACGCGAGTCCCGATCAGCGCGCAGCGATCGTCATGCTCCTTGCGTCGGCGTACGTCAACATCGGACGCCCCGTCGATGCGGATACGGT
>JAFAMK010000170.1 GCA_019233415.1 Vulcanimicrobiota bacterium | reverse complement strand
GGGGGTAGAACGGGAGCGTGCTCGCGACCGAGGGACCGGAGGCCGCCAAGGCGGCCGGCCTGCGCTATACGACCGACGCGGTCCCCGGCATCCGGCGGGTGAAACGCCGCGGCCACTTCGCCTACCTCGCTCCCGACGGCACCGCCCTGACCGACGCGCGCGAGCTGGCCCGCATCAAGGCCCTTGCGATCCCGCCGGCCTACCGCGACGTATGGATCTGCCCGCTCGCGAACGGCCACCTGCAGGCGACCGGTCGCGACGCCCGCGGCCGCAAGCAGTACCGCTACCATGCGCGCTGGCGCGCGGTGCGCGACGAGACGAAGTTCCACCGCACGGTCGCGTTCGCCAAAGCGCTTCCGGCGATCCGCGCCGCCGTGGCGCGCGACCTCGGCCTACGCGGAATGCCGCGTGAGAAGGTCCTCGCCGCCGTCGTCGCGCTGCTCGAAACGACCGCGCTGCGTGTCGGCAACGAGGAATATGCGCGCGAGAACGACTCGTACGGATTGACCACGCTGCACGAAGAGCACGCCGACGTGCGCGGCGCGACGATCCGTTTTCGCTTTCGCGGCAAGAGCGGGAAGACGCACGAGGTCGCGATTCACGACCGCCGGCTGGCGCGCATCGTCAAGGCGAGCCAGGATCTGCCCGGACAGCATCTGTTCGAGTACCTCGACGAGCGCGGCGTTCCGCACCCCGTCCGCTCCGAGGACGTCAACGACTATCTGCGCGCAATCGCCGGCGGCGACTTCACCGCGAAAGACTTCCGCACGTGGCAGGCGACGGTGCGCTGCGCGCTTCTGCTCGCCCCGGCGCAGGCCGACGGGATGGCGGCCGCCAAGGCGGCGGTCGTCGATGCGGTCGCCCGCGTTGCGGCGTTCCTCGGGAACACGCCCGCGGTCTGCCGGCGGGCGTATGTGCATCCCGGCCTCATCGCCGAGTTCCTCGCCCACGGCGCGCTCGCGCTCCGCAAACGCGCGCCGCGCCGCTCCGACCCGTTCGCGTTGAGCCCGCACGAGGCGGCGGTCGTCGACTTCATCGAACGGCTCGCCGCGCGCGAGGCACGAACTGCGGCCTGAACGGGGAACAACGAGGCCATGCGCACTCTTCTGCTCGCCGCGGGCCTCGCGGCATTTCCACTCGCCGTCTCGCTGGCCGGCCCGGCGGCTGAAGCCAAGGTCGGCGCGTCGTGGGTCGAGGGCACCCTCGTCCACGTCTCGTCGGCCAACATCAAGGTCAAGGACGACAAGACCGGCCAGGAGCTGAGCTTCCTGCTCGTCCCGCACTTCGACCAAGTCTTCTCCGGCGACGGGAAGACGACGTACCAGATGAAGTCCCTGCACTCAGGCCAGTTGGTGAAGGTCTTCTACGACCAGCGCGCACTCGGCATGCGGCACGCCGACCGCATCCTGGTCCTCAACCGGAGCGAGATGCAGGTCAAGCAGCAGAAAGGCTAGCTCGCCGCCTCCGGGAGCCGGGACGCGAAGAACACCGCGTGGCCGCCCGGCTCCCGCACCATGATCTCGTGCATGCCGTAGAACGTCTTGCGCGGCGGGACGATCACGTCGGCGTCGGCGACGGCGGGGACGACCAGCTCGACGTCACTCACCGTGAGGTAGAGCGTCACGCCGCCGCGTCCCGGGATGGCCTGCTTCAGCGCGTGCGCGGACTCTTCGCCAAGGTCTTCGACGACGCTGGCCTGCGACTGGATCATCACGGTCACGCCGTCTTTTTCGAGCATCGCGAACCCGACCACGTCGCCGTCGACGACGACGTTGGTCTGCTCGAAACCGAGCCGGTCCCGGAAGAAGTCGCGCGTCGGTTCGACGCGTTCGACGATCAGGACCGGGGCGACCGATTCATAGCGCAGGTGCGGGTTGTGCATCTCGCCTGCAAGACCAACCCGCACATGCGCCAGTTGCGGTTCAGCGGCCCGGGGTCGGCGTCGCGGTCGGGGTGGGCGTCGGCGTCGGGGTCGGGGTGGCGGTCGGCACCGGCGTCGGCGTGGCGGTCGGGACCGGGGTCGGCGTCGCGGTCGGCGTCGGCGCGGGGGTCGGCGTCGCGGCGTTGCCGACGGTCACCGGGATCGTCAGGATGTCGTCCGCATCGAAGTGGTCGTCGCGGTCGTTGTTGCCGTCGCCCTTCGGCTCGACGGTGATCGTGCACGACGCGGGGCTGGCGCCGCCGCCGCCGGTGCGGCCGCCGCCGCCGCTGCTCGCGACCGGCGTGACGGTCAGGGTCGCGGTGAAGTTGTCGTCGTCGTCACCGCCCCACCGGCCCCAGCCGTCGCCGTCGTGGTCGTGGTGCTTCTTCTTCTTCGCCTCTTCCGGCGCAAGCGTCGCCGGCGAGATGGTCGGGCAGGTGCCGGTGCCGGCGATCGACGCGCTGAGCTTGCGCTCGCTGTGCGCCGTGATGACGACGGTCTGCGGCGTGCCCGCCGCGGCCTGGGCCAGCGTGAATGTCAGGCTCGACGGGTTCGCGCTGAAGTCGCTGTGCTCGTGGTGCCGATCGTGATCGAGCGTCGAGCGCGAGGCGGACTGCGTGGTCGTCGTCGTCGCCGACGATGCCGTCGTCCGCAGCACCGACGCAGCCGACGAGCCCGAGCCGTTCGGCATCGGCGGCGCCGAAGCGCCACCGCCTTGACACGCGGCCAGCATCGACGCCGCTGCGAGCGTCGAGAGAATGGTTGGAACGGAACGGCGGTACGACACGAGAGAGACTCCCCCGGCTAGCGAGTTCGAGTGGTGTTGCCTTCTGGTTGTCGGCGCCAGGCAAGCTGGGGCTGAGCTGTGAGCAGGCGACCGGGATCACACCTCGCTCAGCGCGCGGAGCGCGCGTTCGCGTGAATGTCGGTCGGGTGGGAAACGAGTTGCTGCGTCCCCGCACCGGCCGGCGTTGCGCCGTGTTCGACGAGGTTCACGAGCTGGTTGAACGCGGCCCACGCGAACGGCAGCTGCGGCTGCAATCCGTAGCCCCACGTCGGGTTCGCGAACGTGTCGACGTGCGTGCCGCCGCTCACCAGGTACTGCCAGTACATCGAACCCTTGCCGTTCGCGAGCACCGCGTTGAGATACGGCGTCGCATTGTTCGCGGCGGTGATGAACATGTCGGCCGCGCCCGCGATCGAGATCAGCGGTTTGCCGATCTTGCCGGTGTGCGCGAACGTGCCGATCGCGGTGCGCGCCGCCGCGGACGGCACGTAGTTCGCGCGCACCTGCGGATCGGCGAGCCCGGCGACGCCCGCCGACGGCGTTCCGGGCAGCTGCACCGGATTCGTCGCGTTCGGCGTGAACGTCGCGGTGGACGGCAGCGTCGACGATGCGGCCGGGTCGAGCAGCAGCGCGTACGCGAACAGCGTGAGGTCCGAGTAGAACGACGCCTGACCGGAGTAGTATTCGAACCACACCGACGGATGCGCGGACGAGGTCGTCTTGATGTCGGCCGGATAGCCGGCAGCCTGAATCGTCGCCGCGGCGCTCGGGCTGGTGAACCCGCTCGTGACGTACGCCTGCATCGCTTTGACGAAGACGGGCAGATAGTCGAGGATGCTGCGCGCGGACGACCAGAAGACGCCGGACCAGTCGACGCCGCCGTCGACGAGGTCGGGCCGTGCTTCGAGCAGCGAGCGCACTTCGGCGCCGCCGTTCGAAAGCCCGACCGCGTACGTCTTCGCCGGCGCGTGGAAGTTCGCGGTCAGATACGCCTGCGCGGTCTGCGTCAGCTGGATCATGTCGGCGTTCCAGCCGCTGATCGGCTTCTTGTTCGGATACAGCGCACCGAACCGGAATGAGAACTTCAACGTCTCAAGTCCGCTAGCGCTGGACGAGGCACCGAAGTCGAAGTCGATCGGGAACGAGAGGTTCGGGTTCGGGCTGGCTGCGACCGTCTCGACGATCGCGTTGTACGGAATTCCCTTGTTGCTCGACGCGAACGCATAGCCGTTCGCGAGCAAGAAGTCGCTCCAGATCGCGTCGTTCGCGAACTCGCTGCGGAACGACGGGGTTCCGCACACGACCAGTTTGCCGTTCCACGCGTCGGGGACGCGGATGACGTAGCGCTCGTCGGCCGCGTACGAGCCGAGCACCTGGATGCCGGGGATCGGGCTCGTCGCTGGCGACGGCGTGCCGGGCAGAATCAGCGCGGCTGCGTCGCCGGCCGGGTCGTAGCCGTTGCCGGTGACCGGGACCTGGACTTGGCCGTAGCGCAGGTCGGCGACGTGTCCTAACATGACACCCACCGGCGGCAGCGCGCCGGTCCCGGTCGAACCGCCGGAGTTGCTGCAGCTCGCGAGCCCGAGCGCCGTCGCGCCCGTGAGAAAACGAGAACGTCTCACCCGGAAAATACCTCCGCGTATTCGAGCAATGGAGGCAGCCGATTTTCGGCAGGGGTTTGACGCGGACCCGCCGCATCGGGTAGACTCACGCTTTGGACGGGCGGCTAGCTCAGTGGGAGAGCGCCACATTGACACTGTGGAGGTCAGAAGTTCAATCCTTCTGCCGCCCACCACGTCCGGAAGCGCCGCGCAACTCGCGGCGCTTCTTCGTTTATGTGCCGCCGTGCGCGACGAGGCGGGCCAGCCCGTAGGCGACCCCGGCCGCGAGCGCGCCGATGAACCACGTCTGGAGCGCGCCGGTCACCACGCGCGTCGCGAGCACGCGCGCGCGGACCGCGCCGAAGACGAGCAGCGCCAGCGACGTGCACAGGATCGACCACCACAGCGCGTCGTGCGCGTTCGGGACGAACAGGTACGGCGCGAGCGGGAAGATGCCGCCGAGGACGTAGCCGCCGCCGACGAGCGCGGCGCTGCGCGGCGCGGCCTGCTCGTCGGGCCGTTCGAGCCCCAACTCGTTGCGCATCATGAACTCTACCCACTGCTCGCGGTCGCTCGCGATCTCGTTGACCACGCGGCTGAGGATCGGTTCGCGCACGCCGTAGCGGTGCAGAATCTGCGCGACCTCGGCCTTCTCTTCGTTCGGAATTTCGTGCGTCTCGCGGACCTCGCGCGCGTACTCCTTCGCGTAGTGCGCAGCCTCGCTGCGCGCCGCGAGGTACCCGCCCAGACCCATCGAGATCGCGCCGGCGACGATCTCCGCAAGGCCCGCCGTCAGCACGATCCCGCTCGCCGCGACCGCTCCGGTCACGCCCGCCGCCAGCGCGAAGGGGACGGTCAGCCCGTCGGCCATCCCGAGGACCAGGTCCCGGATCGTGCTCG
>JAFAMK010000057.1 GCA_019233415.1 Vulcanimicrobiota bacterium | reverse complement strand
GCAAATTCAAACCGAAGTCGGCGATGCGGTCGTCGACCGAGCGCGGCTGATCGGCGATCAGCGTCGCGCGCGTCCCGGCCGGCCAGCTACCGCGCTCGTGCGCGAGCGCATCGGCGACTTCGGGACCGAGGTCGGTCAGCGACGAGGTCTCCTTCGCCTGCACGGCGATCGCGATCCCCGTGCGCCCGTCGACGCGCACGATCTCGGTCGGCGGATCGGGGTACGCCAGCGCGACGTGCGCGACGTCGCCGACGCGGACCGCGCGGCCATCCACCGTGCGGAGCGCGGTCGCGGCGACGTCGGCCGGCGTGTGCAGCGGGTCGGACGGATCGACCTGCGCGAGCCGCCCGTCGACCGAGACGGTGCCGGCCGGAACGAGCGCGTTGCGGCCGCCGAGCGCGTTCACCACGTCGGTCGCGGTGAGCGAGTACTGCTGCAGCGCGGCGACGTCGAGCGCGACGTCGACTTGCTGCACCTGCTCGCCGACGAGCTTGACGAGCCCGACGTCGGGGAGGCGCGAGATGCGGTCGGCGAGCCGCTTCGCGACGTCGCGCAGCTCGCGCGGCGTGGCGCCGTCCTGCGTGACGCCGACGACGATCGGATAGGTCTTCCACACGTCGTCGATCACCGTCGGCTGCAAGCCGGCGGGGAGGTCGGTGCGCAGATCGTCGAGGTGGTTGCGCACGTCGTGCAGCACGGGGCCGGCGTCTTCGATGACGTCGTCGAACTCGACGTCGACCTGCGAGATCCCCGGCCGCGAGATGCCCGTGACGTGCTCGACGTGCGTGACGCCGCGGATCGCGTCGGCTATCTTCTTCGTGACGAGCTGCTCGACGTCGTGCGTCGTCGCGCCCGGGAAGACCGTGACGATCGAAGTCTGTCGCTGCGCGGTCCCCGGATCTTCGCGCCGCTGCATCGTCGAAGCCGCGTACAGCGACCAAAACAGCGCTAGAACCAGGCCCGCGATAATGAGACTCTTGCGCCGCAGCGCGAAGAGCGGCAATTTGCTCATTCCGGCACCACCGTCAGCGGCGCGCCGGGCTTCACGAGCGCGGCGCCGGCACGGACGACGCGCGTGCCGGGTGCGAGCCCGGCGACGAGCGCGCGGTCGGAGTCGCCGGCGACGACGTGGACGGTGCGGCGCGTCGCGGTGCGCGCGGCGGCGTCGTAGACGAGCACGCTCGTCGCACCCGCGGCGTCGGTGACGACCGCGGCGAGCGGGACGCTGGCGTCGCCGCCGCCGTGCGTCGTGCCGAGCGCGACGTCGACGACCGCGCCGCTGCGCGCGCGCAGGTTCGGGACGCGCACGCGCACTTGTGCGGTGCGTGAGGCCGCGTCGGCGTTCGGCTCGATGCGCGTCACGGTCCCGAGGTAGTCGCGTGCATCGGCGCGCACGCGCGCCGGCGTGCCGGGCGCGATCCCGTCGAGCCGCGCTTCGGGGACCGCGACGAGGACGTCGGGGTCGCGTGCGTCGATGAGGACGAACGCGGGCGCGCCGGGCTGCGCGTCGCTCCCCGGTTCGAGGTTGCGCTGTTCGACGTACGCCGCGGCCGGTGCGACGATGCTCGTTTTTCCGAGCGTCACGCGCGCGAGGTCCGCGTTCGCGCGCGCGGCGCTCGCCTCGGCCGCGCTGGCGGCGAGGTCCTCGCTGCGCGTTCCGTCGTGGACGAGCGCGCGCTGCGCCTGCGCCTGCGCGAGCTGCGCGCGCGCCGCGTCGACCGCGGCGTCCGCGTCGCGTGCGCTCGCGACCGTCTGATCGTGCTGCGACGCGGCGACGTCACCGCTCGCGTAGAGGCTGTCGAAGCGCGCGCGGTTGGCGGCGGCGAGCCGCTGCACCGCGAGCGCGCGGTCGAGCTGCGCGCGCGCCGCTTCGACGGCCTGATCGGCGGCGACGCGCTCCTGCGCGCGCGCGCCGTTGCGCGCCTTGACCGCGGCCGCGTCGGCTTCCAGCGAACGCGCGTCGGCGGCGCGCGCCTGCGCGGCGTAGTCGCTGGCGTCGATCGCGGCGAGAACGGCGCCCGTTTCGACGCGGTCTCCGATGTCCGCGTTCACCGCGACGACCCGCCCCGGGATTTCGAACGCGATGCGGTAGACGTGCTGCGGCGCGACGGTGCCCGGCCCGGCGTATTCGGCGCGCGTTTCCGGCGCGCTCGCCGTCGCCAGCGTCACCGGCGTCGCCGCCGGCGCGGTCGCCGTCGTTGCGGCCCGCGCGGCGCAGCCGCCGAGGACGAGCGCCGCGGCGGCGGAAAGTGCGATGAACGGAGGTCTCATGTCGAACGGGTCTCCGTGGGTGAACGCTGTTTAGTGGATGGGCAGAAAAAAGCGAGGCACGTCTAGGACGTGCTTCGCGAGCCGAGCGTGACGTCGCCCGACGCCGAGATGCCGCGCACGAGGGTCCGGCACATCGTCTCGGCGAGGTCCTCGACGGAGGACACCAGTGCGGCCTTGCAGGTGATCGCAAGCGAAACGACGCCGTGTACGCCGCTCCACAGCATCTCGGCGATGAGCTCGGGATCGTCCGTGGCGAGCTTTCCGCTGGCGCCCGCCACGCGCACGGCGTCGACGACGAACTGGAACGCGCGCTCGCCCGGATCGTCCGGGTCCGGGTGCTCGCGCTCGGCGGCGAAGAGCGCCTCCAAGAACGAGGAGTGGGTCATGAACAGCAGCCGGTACTCGGCGGGATTCTCGATCCCGAAACGCGCGTACGAACGCCCGATCGCCAAGAGCCGTCCCAGCGGATCGGCGACCTGCACGGCGGGAGCCATGTAGGAGACGAGGTGCTCGAACGACTCGTGGCAGAGCTGCAGCCCGATCGCCTCACGGTTCTCGAAGTACAGGTAGATCGTCGCCGCCGAGTACTCGATCGCGTCGGCGATCTTGCGCATCGTCAGCGCGTCGAAGCCCTCCTCGGTGACGATCCGGCGCGCCGCCGCCAGAATCTGCTCTCGCAGCTCCGCCCGCTGACGCTCCTTCCGCTCGGCAATCCCCATGACGAGGGCATCGTACGGTCCCGGAGTCTGATTGTCAATAGGATTCTGAACGCTGTTCAGAATCGGGTGGAAGCTCCTATTTCCGGGGCGAGGAGGCCTTGGCCGCCTCAAGAAGCCGTCTCAGCGACGAGAAGGGTGGTGAGAACGTGCCGAAGATGAACGCCGCGGGCCTAGCGCTGATCAAAGAGTTCGAGGGCCTGGAACTGCGCGCGTACCCCGACCCGGGAACCGGCGGCGACCCCTGGACGATCGGCTACGGCCACACCGGCCCCGAAGTGAAGCCGGGCCTAACCTGGACGCAAGCACAAGCCGACGCCGCTCTCAAGCGCGACCTCGAACGCTTCGAGAAAGGCGTGAACGACTCGATCTCGCGCGCGCTCACGTCGAACCAGTTCTCCGCGCTCGTCTCGTTCGCATACAACGTCGGAATCGGCGCGCTGCAAGAGTCGACGTTGCTGAAGCTCGTGAACTCCGGTGACTTCACCGGGGCCGCCGAACAGTTCGGCAAATGGGTCAACGGCGGAAACGGCCCACTCCCCGGCCTCGTCCGCCGCCGCACTGCAGAACGCGCGCTATTCCTGAAGCCCTAACGCTCGCGCGAGTTAGGTATTTTCTTTGCGCGTCACGCCCGTACAATGCGTGTGGTGGTCGTTAGTGTCACCATACTCGGGGGCGCTGCTGGCGCAGTGGTCAAACCGTCAATTCGACCTCGGGAGTTTGATCCTCCCCGCCTCCAAACCCCGAAAGGGGTTTACAACGCGGCCTCCGTGCAGTAGAGTGGTTTTGACGGTTTGACCTCTGCACGGAGCCCGCGGTGAAAACGCCGAGGGCTCTTCGCTTTTTTTCCGCGGGGGAGCGATTGACAACGAGGCCAAGTATCACGCAGAATGCCTTCGACTGGGTCCAGCCTCTGCACGGAGCCCGCGGTACGATGCCGCGGGCTCTTTGCTTTCTACGTGCTCTTGAGCGACGGGAGTTCTGAGGGGGCGTAGGTCTCGGTGAGCCAGCGGACGAGGTGGTCGTTGGTGTAGCGGATCGGTGTGGTGTCGAGCATGCCGAGGTAGGGGCCGTAGGCGGTTGCGTAGAGTTCGAGGATGCGCGCTCCGGTGGTGTCTTCGAAGACGAGCTTCCAGCGGTACTCGGCGGCTTGCGCGGTGCGGTCAGGGTGTGCGGCCGCGATCGCGTCGAACGCGTCGGCGACCGTCTTCGCGTCCTGGGTGGTGTGCTTTTCGACGCCCTGGTACGTCTCGATCTCGCTCGGGCGAATCGCGGTCAGCGTCTGACGCAGACCGCTGACGTGGTAGACCGTGAGCGACGTCGCCGCGCTGCGTTTCGCGAGTACCTCGTCGAGCGGATGCGAACTGGTCATGCGGAGCTCCTTGGCGCTGGCGAGTGCGGGTACGGCGACGAGCGCCGCTCCCAGGCGGGAGATGATACGGGCGCGGTTCATCGGGTTTGCGTTTGCGGCTGCTGCGGGTCGTGCTGGACGCCCTTCGCATCGACTTCGATGCTGTGCAGCTCGGTCGGCATGTGGCCGTGCAGGTCGCGGTCGACGTCGTAGATCTGGTATTGGCCGCGGCCGATGTGCTGTACTGCCGTGTGGCTGTCGATCTGGATGAAGGTGCCGGTGTGCGCCTTCCCGTCCCAGGCCTTGATCGCAGCGGCGTCGGCCGGCGCCGGCGGGATCTGATAGCCGTGCGCCTGCAGGTTGAAGATGTCGTTCTCGATGTGCGAGCGCAGGTTCTCCGGCGTATAGGTGCGGTGCGGCTCGATCGACGTACGGCTCGTGGGGCCGTTGACCGGGTACGTGAAGCCGGTGTGATCGCCGCGAACGCCTTCGCCGAGCGCGGTCGCCGCGCGGTTCTCGAGGCCGGTGATGTTGCGCTGTTCTTCGGCGTTGTCGAAGCGTTTGTTGCGGTCTTGGGCCCCGAGCAGCAGGCCTTGCGCGTTCGTCGCGTGCTGGTAGGCATGCCCTTCTTCGTGCAGCAGCGCCAGGGCCGGACTGACGGTCGTGCCGTTCGTCACCTGCAGCGCGGCCTTCGGGTCCCAGTCGATCGTCCCCGACGACGGTACCAGATGCCCTTGCGCGTCGAACTTCGGATCCGGCATGTAGCCGTCTTGACCGTTGGTGATGAAGCGGATCGTGCGCCGATCCGGCGCGTGCTCGAGCGCGTAGAGCACGTTCATCGCTTCCGGGTCTTTGCTCAGGTACTTCTGCGCGGCCGCGAAGTCGTCGAAGTGGCTCTTTTCGATGCGCAGATTCCCGAGGTGCACGAAGTCGGGATCGTTCGTGTTCCCCGTCGGTTTCAAGAGATCGTCGATGGTCGTTCCCGCCGGGACGGCCGGCGGCGGGACCGTCGATTGCGGGTGCGCGGAGACGACCGGAACTCCCGACGCACCAAGCGTCTGCGTCGTCGTCGCCGTCCCGTCGTGCGACGCGATGTCAGTCATTGTCTCGTGCACGCTCACTCCTCGCCCGGCGAAACGGCCGTGCCGAGCTACTCTACCCCTGGCCGCAGGCCGAGATAACGCACGCCGCGTCCGCCCGTCTCCACTGTGTTCGTCTGCACACCCCGGAGGGCTCGCAGCGTAGAAGCGGGTAGTGCCGCAGAGCGGCCGACCGGCTGCAACATGGTGGACGCCCGGAGGTATCGACCAGCGTGACCGCTCGACGCGTGCTCGGCCCCCTCGCGCTGATCGTCCTCGTCGTGGCGGTCGGATTCGCCGTCTACTTCTCCGGCCGCGACGCGAGCCGGCAGCGCGCGGCGCGCGCGGTCGTCACCGTGCGCGGGCTCGTCGGTTCGGAAAAGGAAGCATACCTGCGCGACCCGCGCGTCCTCGACGAACTGCGCAAGAACGGCTTCGACCTGCAGATCGAGACGTCGGGCTCGCGCGACATGGCGAACCGCACCGACCTGACGAGCTACGACTTCGCGTTTCCCGCCGGCGCGCCGGCCGGGCAGCGCCTGAAGGCGATCGTCAAGGCGAAGGACGTCTACACTCCGTTCTTCACGCCGATGGCGGTCGCGTCGTGGAAGACGATCGCGCAGATTCTGGTCGCGAACGGGATCGTCAAGCTCGACGCGGGACACTACATGATCGTCGACATGCCGAAGCTGATCGCCGCGGAGGTCGAGGGCAAGCGCTGGCACGACTTCAAGGCGTCGAGCGCCTACGACGTCAACAAGTCGGTTCTCATCTCGTCGACCGATCCGCGCAAGTCGAACTCGGGCGTCATGTACGCCGCGCTCGCGTCGTACGTCCTCAACGGCGCGCAGGTCGTCAACGACCGCGAGCAGATCGCGCACATACAGCCTCAGATCGACGGCATCTTCCTGCGCCAGGGCTATCAGGAGTCGTCGTCGGCGGGACCGTTCGAGGACTACCTCGAGATCGGGATGGGCAAGGCGCCGCTCGTGATGTGTTACGAGTCGCAGTTCATCGAGTACGAGCTGGCGCACCCGAACGACCGCAGCGGCGATAAAGTGCTGCTCTACCCGCGCCCGACGATCTACACCAAGCACACCTTCGTCCCGATCAGCGACCACGGCGACAAGCTGGGGCAACTGCTGACCAACGACCCGGTGCTGCAGCACCTCGCGGTCGAGCACGGCTTCCGCATCCAGGACACCGCGTACACGAAGGACTTCTGGAAGAAGAACGGCGTGCACGTCCCCGACGAGCTGATCGACGTCGTCGATCCGCCCTCGTACGACTTCCTCGAAGCCCTCATCGTCGGCATCGAACACGCCTACCAGGCGAACTGAAACGTAAGGAGGTTCTCGTGAGCGATTCGTCCGTGCCCGCCGCCGCGGCGCCGCAGCCGCTCCCGCCGCTCACGCCGCCGCCGCCGGTCCCGGCGGTGACGCCGCAGACCGCGGCCGGTATGGTGAAGCTGACGCCCGACGAAACGGCGAAGCTCGACGGGCAAGTCGTGCAGTTCGCGCACGACTTGATCGGCTTGCCCGTCCATTCCGACGACTTCAAGACGCGCGTCTCGGCGATCTCCGCCATGGGCGACCGCGAGATTCAGCGCTCGGCGTCGCTGTCGAACCGGCTGCTGCAGCGCCCGGTGCGCGCGATGAGCGCCGGCATCTTCGACGGCAGCTCCGACGTCGCGAAGCAGCTCGTCGCGCTGCGCGGCGTCGTCGAGCGACTCGATCCCGCGTCACAGGGCGATCTGCTCGCGCCGCACAAGCTGCTCGGGCTGATCCCGTTCGGATCGAAGATCGTCGACTACTTCCGCTCGTACGAGTCCTCGCAGCACCAGCTCAACGCGATCATCGAGGGGCTCTACGCCTCGCGCGACCAGCTGATGCGCGACGACGCCGACCTCGACCAAGAGCGCGAGAACCAGTGGAACCTGATGGGGACGCTCGAGCAGTACGCGTACCTCGCGAAGAAGGTCGCCGACGCGGTCGAGGCCCAGATCGCGAGCGTCACCGACCCCGAGCGCGCGAAGATTCTCAAGGAAGACGTGCTCTTCTACGCGCGCCAGAAGCAGCAGGACATCGCGACGCAGCAGGCCGTCAACGTGCAGGGCTACCTCGCGCTGGACCTGATCCGCAAGAACAACGACGAGCTGATCAAGGGGATCGACCGCGCGACGACGACGACCGTCTCGGCCCTGCGTACCGCGATCATCGTCGCGCAGGCGCTGACCAACGAGAAGCTCGTCCTCGACCAGATTCAGGCGCTGAACCAAACGACCGACAAGATCATCGCCGACACCGCCGCGATGCTCAAGCAGAACACCGAGCGCGTCTTCGAGCAGGCGTCGAGCGCAACGGTGAACGTCGACGTGCTGAAGCAGGCCTTCGCCGACACGAAGGCCGCGATCGACGGCGTCTCGGCGTACAAGGAGAAGGCGCTGGTCTCGTTCCAGCAGACCGTCGCCGCGCTGCAGCCGATGATCGACGAGTCGAAGCGCTACATCGCGGAGCACCGCGACGGGCCGCCGGAATTGGATCAGCTCGCGGCACCGTCCGATGGCGCGCCCGCGCCGGCGCGGATCGTCTAGCGTGCGCACACGTCTCGCCGCGATTCCCGCGCTCGCCGCGCTGCTCGCGCTCGCCGGCTGCGGCGGGGGCGGCGGCTCGCACGCCGCGCCGGCCGCGACGCTCGACGTCATCGCCGGCTCCGAGCTGAAGGACGTCGAGCCGATCCTCGCCGACGCGGAGAAGGCGACCGGCATCCACGTCGCGATGAGCTACGTCGGCACGATCGCCGGGATCGACCGGCTCGTCGGCGGCGAGCACCACGACGCGGCCTGGTTCGCGCAGGACAAGTACCTTGCGCTGAGCAGCGTCGGCGCGTCGGTCCACGCGCGCGAGCGCATCATGCTCTCGCCGGTGATCCTCGGCGTGAAGCACTCGGTCGCGCAGCGCCTCGGCTGGGCAGGCGGAAAGCGCGTCACCTGGCGCGACGTGCAGAACGCGGTCGCGGCGGGACGCTTCCGCTACGCGATGACGAACCCGACCACCTCGAACTCCGGCTTCTCGGCGGTGCTCAGCGTGTCGACCGCGCTCGCCGGAACCGGCGACGCGCTCCGCCCGAGCGAGGTGAACCGCCAGGCGATCGCGGCGTTCTACCGCGGCCAGAAGATCATTTCAGGGAGCAGTGGCTGGCTCAGCGACGCGTACCTTGCCGCGCAGGACAATGCCGACGGGATCATCACCTACGAGGCGAGCATCGAGTCGCTCAACGCGAACCCGAACCTGCGCGAGAAGCTCGACCGCGTCTATCCGGCCGACGGCGTCATCACCGCCGACTACCCGATCGACCTGCTCGACGCGTCGAAGCGCGACGCGTACGACAAGATCGTCGCGTACCTGAAGAGTCCCGACGTCCAGAAGAAGATCGCCGAGACGACGTTCCGCCGCCCCATCGACAAGTCGGTCACGTCGGTCGCAGCTGCTGCGTATCCGGCGGTGTTGCAGGAGACCGCGTTCCCCGCCTCGGCCGGCGCGGTCCAGCAACTGCTGCTGCGCTTCCTCAACCAGGACCGCGTCCCGGCGCACTCGTTCTACGTCCTCGACAAGACCGGTTCGATGGAGAACGAGGACGGGACCGGGAAGAGCCGCATCCAGCGCGTGCGTGACGCGCTCTACGTCTTGGCCGGCGCCGACAACTCGCTGACCGGCAAGTTCGCACGCTTCGACAACCGCGAGAAGATCACGATCATGACGTTCAGCGAGAGCGTCGAGATCGACAAGACGTTCGAGATGAGCCGCCCCGACGACCAGGCGGTCTACCAGCAGGTGATTCAACTTGCCGACTCGCTGCAGCCGAACGGCGGGACAGCGATCTTCGGCGCGCTCGAAACCGCGCTCGACGAAGCGGTGCGCGATGAGCCGGCGGACGCCGGCCGCTACGCGTCGATCGTGCTGATGACCGACGGCGAGAACAACCACGGCGACGACTACGACGCGTTCGCGCGCAAGTGGCAGGCGCTCCCGGCGTACGGGCGGCAGATCCACATCTTCCCGATCTTCATCGGCGAGGCGAGCCCCGCGGAGCTGAAGCGTATCGCAGATTTGACCGGTGGGCGCGAGTTCGACGCGCGCTCGGAGTCGCTGGCCGAGATCTTCAAGGAGATCCGAGGCTACCAGTGAGGCTCCCGCTCTGGGTCTACAGCAACCGCAACATCGCCGGCAGCGCCCTGGGCATCGTCGCGCTCGGTGCATACTTCACCGGATTGATTCACGAGTTCTGGTACGTGATCGTCGCGGGGAGCTACGGGATCGGCGCGCTGGTCGTGCGCGACAGCGGCGCGCTGGAGACGCACCTGAGCAGCGAGATGAGCGTGCACGACGCGATCGACGGCGTCACGAAGCTCGCCGACGAGGCGCGCAAGCGGCTTCCACCCGACATTGCGAACCTCGTCGGCGAGATCGCGGCCGCGGTCGCCGACGTGCTCCCGCGGCTCGCCGCGCACGGCGTCGCGGACGCCACGTTCGCCGACGTCCGCTCCACCGCGACACGCTATCTGCCCGACACGCTCAACGCCTACCTGACCGTGCCGGCCGCCTACCGCAACACCGCGGTGATCTCCGACGGCAAGACCGCGCGCCAGATCGTCGTCGAGCAGCTCACGGTCCTGGCCGGCAAGATGAAGGAGATCGCGCAGGACGCCGTCGCCGACGACGCCCAGTCGCTGCTCGCGAACGGCCGCTTTCTCAAGGAGCGCTTCGCGGCCGCCCCGATGTTTCGCCCGACCTGAGCGCTACGGGATGATGGCCATCGGCCCGGCGACGCCGCTGATGACGTTCACCACCGAGACCGTGTTCGGCAGGCCGGCGGCGCCGATCTCTTCGACCTCGCCGGGGCTCGCGGCGACCGACGACCACAGGTTGCCGCCGCCGTCGACCATCAGATACGAGTTCCCGTTCCAGTTGCTGAACGACGGGTCGGACAGCGTCGAGGTCAGCGTGCTCGATCCCGGTGCGAAGTACGCGATGTCCTCGTTCGCCGCGTCGGCGACGTAGAGCCCGCCGGCCGCGTCGAGCGCTATCGAACCCGGCTGCGTGAGCGACGGATCGCTCAGCACCTGCGCGGGCACCGTCGTCCCCGGCGCGTAGACGTTGATCGAACCGTTCTCTTCCGAGAGATAGATGTTGCCGCTCGCGTCGACCGCGAGCCCGGCTGGCTGGCTGATTTGCGCGGCGCTCCCGGAGATCGTGAAGGCCGGCGTCGTCGTGCCCCGCGCGTACTTCGAGAGCGAGGGCGGCGGCTGGCGGAAGCCGCTGCCGTTCACGACGTACAAGTTGTCGTTCTTGTCGAGCGCGAGCGCCGCCGCGACGTGCACGCCGCTCGTGATCGCGGAGCCGGCCGCGGTCGCGCCGGGTGCGAAGACGTTGACGATCCCGGTCTGGCTGAGCCCGAGGAACGAGAGCGTCAGCGCGTACAGCTGGCCCTTCGAGTCGACCTTCAGGTCGCGGGTGAACGTCAGGCCGGCGCAGACGCACGACCGGAACTGCGCGACGATCTTCTGCGACTCGAGGCTGAACACGTTGACGACCAGGCCGTTCGCGACCGCGATCGCCGGCGTGTAGGCGAAGTCGGTCGTCGCGCTGATCGGGGCCGAGGTCGTCCCGTCGGCGAGCGGCACGCCTTGCGCCGTTGCGCTGACCGTCACGGTGTGGCCGCCGGCGCTGCCGTCGACCGCGCGCAGGACGTACGCGTTCGGATCGGTCGTCTGCGCCGACGCGATCGCCGCGTAGGCGCTGCCCGCCGAGATCGTCGCGCCGGTGATCGTCGGCGCGCCCGGGCCGATGATGACGTTGCCGTCGGCGTCGAGCGGCTCGATTTCGACCGGTTGCGCGAACAGGCCGGCGACGTGGTACGGCGCCTTCGTGCCGTCGACCGTCGCGTTCGCGCCCGGCACGACCGCAACGGACGTCGGAACGCCGGCGAGCGTCACCGCGACGGGCGTTGCGACGCCGGGCGCGAGCGTCGCCGTGACGACGTTGCGCGAGAGCACGTTGCCCGCGCCGTCGGTCAGGCTCATCGCGAGCGTGTCCGGACCGGAGGGTGCCGGGATCGCGAACGTGCAGAGCAGCGTCGTGACCTGCACGGTGCAGCCGGGTGTGCTGGGCGTGAGGCCGTACGTGGTCGTCGTGCCGCCGTTCACCGCGACGAGCAGCTTCGCGCTCGACGGTGAGACGTAGCGCGGCCGCCGCGTCGTGCTCGACGTCGCCGTTCCGGCGCGCGGCACGGTGATGCGCAGCGACGCCTGCGTGCCGGTGACGGGGTTTCCGCCGCCGCTGGTCGGCGCGGTCGGGGTGAGCGGCAGCGTCGTCGCGCCGTGCGACGACGAGCACGCGGTCGTGAGGGCGAGCGCGAGCGCCGCGCCGAGCCGAAGCGTGTGCACGTGCACCTCCTACTGCACCGTGACGGCGGCGGTCGAGACGGTCACCGGGACGGTGGTCGTGCGCCCCGTGCCGTCGGCGACGGTGATTTGGCACGTCCCCGGACCGACCGGTGCGACGCTGTACGTCGCGCTCCCCGCCGGCGGCGAACCCGCCGCGCTGACCGTCGCGATCGCACCGGTCAGCGGCGTGCAGGTGTCGCTCTCGTGGAACGTTCCGGTGTAGCCGCTCTCGGTGACCGAGAGCATCGTCGCGGCGTTCGACGCGAACGCGACCGACGCAGGCGATGCGAGCGGCGGAGCCGGTGTCGCCGTTGGTGTTGGCGTCGGCGTCGCCGTCGGTGTTGCCGTGGCGACTGTGGTTGGTGTCGGCGTCGGCGTGATCGTCACGACGAGCGACGACGACGGCGTCGAGGAGCCGCCACCGCCGCACGCGGCGAGTGCCGCCGCGCAGACGAGCGCGCTGCAGAGGGTCGATCGCTTCACCGGAACGTCACCTTTCCGATCTGGCCGAACGCGTTGTCGAGGATCCACAGGGTGCGGTCGCCGCGGTCGACGGCGCCGGCCGGGACCGCGAACTCCGGCAGCACGCCGGCGGGGTACTGATAGCTCGCGTGCGAGGTCGTGTTGATCACGCCGAACGTCGATTGCGAGGAGGAGAAGAATCCGGAACCCGGGTCGATCGTGTACCAGATGTTGTGGTCGGCGCCGACCGTCATCGCGAGGAAGAGCCCGCCGCTCGGCGCCGGGTAGAGCGCGATCTGCTTCACGCTCGGCGCGATCGCCCCGAGCACCGCGACTCCCGTCGCCGGCGCGAGCGATGCGAACCACAGGTTGCCGTCGGGTCCGTTCACCAGCACCTGCGGCTCTTGCGAGGGATACTGCGGCGTGCTGACCGGATATTCGGTGAACGCGCCGCTCGACGGATCGATGCGCCCGAGCGCGCCGTTCACCCCGTCGGCGATCCAGACCGCGGCGTCCGGGCCAACGATGATCGCCGGCGGCGTCAGCAGCGGCCCCGCGGTGCCCGACGGGTACTCGGTGATCGCACCGCTCGCCGTGTTGACCTTGCCGATGAAGCTCGGCTTGTTCACGCTGATCGGCGGATTGTTGGTCGCGCGGTCGTAGAACCACATCGTCGTCTTGGAAATGTCCGCGGCGATCGTGTTGACGTGCGCGCTCGTGCCGAGCCCCGTCTTGTACGTCGTCACCGCGCCGGTCGACGGGACGAGCTTGCCGACCGCGTTGTTGTCGGCGAACCAGATATTGCCGGACGCGTCGAACGCGATCCCTTGCGGGCCGTTGTTGTTCGTGTCGACGACCGTTGCGTTGTAGTTCCCGGTGGCGGGATCGAACGAGACGATCGTCCCGTTCTGCGCGTCGCCGGTCCACAGCTTTCCGTCAGGCCCTTCGACCAGGCCGATCGGCGTCCCGAGCGTGTGCGCGTTGCCGAACGCGGCGTACGTGCCGTTGTGCGGCACGATCGTGAGCGGAACGTCGTAGCCGTAGCTGCCGTTCGCGACGTGCAGCGTCGTGACGTCGAAGGTCGTCTTCGGAACGACCGTCGCGACGCCGCTCCCGCTTCCGAGCGGGCCGCCGGCGACCGAGACGCTCGCATCCTGCGCGTTCGCGACGCTCGCCGTGAAGCTGCCGCTGAAGCCGGCTTGCGTCAGCGTCACCGGAACGCCGCCGCTCGCGTCGTCGTACGCGAGCACCGGGCTCGGCGCGACGTTCAGCGGCGCGGCCGCGAGGGTGATCGGCGCGACGCCGCTCGTCAGCGCCTGAATCCCGCCGTTCGCGAGCCCTTTGCTCGCGTCGAAGGTGACCGTGACTACTTGTCCCGGCTGCGAGACGTTCGCGGTCGAGAGCGAGAGCGCGTGCGTCGGATCGTTGACGATCTGCAGCGAGACCGGCGACTGGTAGGCGCCGGCACCGACGATCGTTGCGCCGGACGCGTCGGCCACCCCGACCGTCAGCGCGAAGCGGTGAATGCCGCCGTCGGCGACGAGGGGCAACACCGCCGGCGAGAACGCCAGCGACGCGGCGACACCGCCGAGCGAGAGCGGAAGCGTGCTCGTGCCGCCGCTCGTGGTGACGGCTGCGGCGACGGTCGTCGACGCGAGCGGCGAACCGCTCCCGTCAGGCGACGCGTACGTCGTGATCGCATACACATCGGTGCCGACCGCGGCGAGCGCGCTCACCGTGCAGACGAGATTGCCTTTGCCGTCGGTGCTGCAGCCGGCGGCGCCGGCGGCAAGCTTCGCGACGGTCGGCGCGAGCGCGACCGTCTGGCCGTTCACGCTCTGCATCGCGATCCGAATCGACCCGGTGTTCGGCGAGACGTAGCGCGGGCGGCGCAGGCGCGCCGATCCGCTCGTGCCGGCCGGCGGAACGATGATCTGGAACGACTGCGTGAGCGGCGCGTTGGTCGGCGCCGCGGTGGGCACCGGCGTCGGGGTCGGCGTCGCAGTCGACTGCACGACCGGCGGCGCGGCACTGCTGCCACCACCGCCGCCGCATGCGGCGAGCGCGAGCGCCGCGCACGCGGCGCCGCCCGCAATGGAGAGACGAGTCGTCATTGGTGCGTCACCGCCTTGATCAGCGCGCGGGCGAAGGGAACGCCGATCCCGGTCACTTGGTCGTAGCCGGGCGCGGCGTTGTAGCCGGGGTCGAGCGGCGGCGAGGTCGGACCGGGCTGCGCGACCTTCT
>JAFAMK010000223.1 GCA_019233415.1 Vulcanimicrobiota bacterium | reverse complement strand
GGCGCGAAGAGCGCGGTCATTTCGATGACGAAGGTGATGGCGCGCGAGCTGGTCAGCTTCGGGATCACCTGCAACGTTCTCTCGCCCTCGTTGGTCGTCACCGATGCGTCGAGCCGTCTCGGCGACGAATGGAAAGCGCGGATGCTGGACTTGCAGACGATCAAGCGAACCGTCGAGATCGACGAGCTGTGCAACGTCGTCGACTTCTTCCTCGACGACCGGAGCGCGTGCATCACCGGGCAGGTCGTCCACACCTGCCTGGTCGACTGAGGCCGCAGTGGAGTTCGCCGCGTTCCTGACCGCGCAGCCGAGCGCGCTGACCTACCTCGACTACGTCGAGGCCGCGCGCGCCGCCGCGAAGACGCCGCCGGCGCTGCCACCGCTGCGCCTGGCGATCCTGCGCAACGCGACCGTCGAGACGCTCGTCCCCGTCGTCGAGGGCGAATTGCTGCGGTCCGGCTTCGCGCCGGCAATCCACCTCGGCGACTTCGACGCGATCGCGTCGGAGACGATGGTCGCCGATGCGCCGCTGTACGCATTCGCGCCCGACTTCGTCGTCGTCTTCCAGTGGCTCGAAACGCTGAGCCCGGTGCTCGCGACGCGCTTCGCAACGCTGCACGGCGATGAGGCCGCAGCGGAAGTGGACCGCGTCGTCGACCAAACCGCGGCGATCCTGCGCGCGATTCGCGCGCGCACCGCGGTGCCGGTGCTGCTCAACGATTTCCCGCTGCCGAGCCGGCCGACGCTGGGGATTCTCGACGCGCAGCAGGCGCACGGCGAGAGCGCGACGCTGCTCGCGCTGAACGCGCGGCTGCGCGACGTTGCCGCGTCGGTGCCCGACGTGTACGTGCTCGGCGCGATGCGGCTGGCGGCGGAGATCGGCTACGCGGAATTCTTTGACGCGAAGCAGTGGCAGATCGCGCGCGCGCCGCTCGGCCGCCGCGCGCAGGTCGCGCTCGGCCGCGAGATCGCCGCCTTCGTGCGTGCGCTGCGCGGGCGCACGAAGAAGTGCCTGGTCCTCGACTGCGACAACACGCTGTGGGGCGGCGTGATCGGCGAGGACGGGATGGACGGGATCGCGCTCGGCACGACCTATCCCGGCTCTTGCTATGCGGCGCTGCAGCGCGAGGCGCTCAACCTGCACGCGCGCGGCGTGATCCTCGCGCTGTGCAGCAAGAACGACGAAGCCGACGTGCTGCAGGTCGTGCGGGAGCACCCCGACATGCTGATCCGCGAGGAGCACCTCGCGACCTGGGTCGTCAACTGGGACGACAAGCCGGCGAACCTGCGCCGCATCGCGGCCGAGCTGAACATCGGGCTCGACGCGCTGGTCTTCGTCGACGACAACCCGTTCGAGATCGACTTCGTGCGGCGCGAACTCACCGAGGTCGCAACGGTGCTGCTCCCCAAGGACCGCGCCCAGTACGCCGCGGCGCTGAACGAGGGCGCATGGTTCGACGCGCTGACGCTGACCGGCGAGGACCGCGCGCGCACCGCGAGCTACAAGGCGAACGCCGAGCGCGCGCGGCTCCAGGCGTCGGCGACGAACATCGCCGACTACCTGGCGAGCCTCGAGATCGTGATGACGTTCGGGCCGCCGAGCGAGATCGAGATTCCGCGCGTCGCGCAGCTCTCGCAGAAGA
This sequence comes from Vulcanimicrobiota bacterium, assembly GCA_019233415.1. Classification (GTDB taxonomy): domain Bacteria; phylum Vulcanimicrobiota; class Vulcanimicrobiia; order Vulcanimicrobiales; family Vulcanimicrobiaceae; genus Vulcanimicrobium. The sequence goes on along the minus strand of JAFAMK010000223.1, from coordinate 7,953 downwards.
CGAACCAGTTCAACCTCACGACGCGGCGCTACACCGAGGCGGAGATTCGCGCGCTGCGCGATGCCGACGACGCGCGCGTCTACGTGATGAAGGCGCGCGACCGCGCATCGGAACTGGGCCTCGTCGGCGTGCTCGTCCTGCGGCTCGCGGACGGCGTCGCCGAGATCGAGAGCTGCTTCATCAGCTGCCGCGCGCTGGGCCGAAACCTCGAGGACGCGTTCCTCGCCGCCGCCGCGAACGACGTCTTCGCGGGCGGGCGGGTGCAGCGGCTGATCGGACGCTACCTGCCCAACGCGAAGAACGGCCTGTGCGAGGCGTTCTACGAGAAGAACGGGCTCGCGCTGGTCGAACGCGACGGGCGCGCGACGACCTGGGCGCTGGACGCGGCCGAGGGGGCCGTTCCGATTCCGCCGTGGGTCGCGGTGGAGGTTCCGCAGCACGCCGAGATGGTACGGTAGGAGAGAATGGATTCGGGAGAACTCAAGCACGTCGTCGCGCTCGCGCTGAACGTCGACGACGCGGAGATCGGCGACGACGCCTCGATGGACACGGTCGAGGCGTGGGACTCGCTGCGCCACCTGTACGTCGTGATGGCGGTCGAAGAGGCGTTCGGCGTGACGTTCGACGACGGCGAGGCGGTCGCGATCACCGGCCTCCCGCTGATCCGCGACGGGCTCGAGCGGCGCGGCATCACCTTCACGAGCTAGCCTGAGGTTTTGACGGACGTGGACGAGCAGCGCGGCGGCGTCGGCATCATCGGGCTCGGCAAGTTCATTCCGGCGCGCGCGCTCGACAACGCCGAGATCGAGGCGCAGGCCGGCATCGAACCGGGGACGATCGAGAAGCAGACGGGGATCACGCGGCGCTTTCTGGTCGACGAGGGGGGCTCCGCGACCGAGATCGCGGTCGCCGCGTCGCGCCAGGCGCTCGACGCGGCCGGCGTCGACCCGAAACAAATCGGGCTCGTGCTGGGCTGCACGTTCACGCCCGACTACGTCTTCCCGGCGCTCGCGTGCGACGTGCACCGTACGCTCGGGACGACCGGTGCCGGCGCGTTCGACCTGATGGCGAACTGCACCGCGTTCCAGGTCGGCGCGATGGTCGCGTCGGACCGGATGCTCGCCGATCCGTCGATCGAGAACGCGCTCGTGATCGGGACCGCGATCGTCTCGCGCCACATCCGCTGGGACGACCCGAACTCGGCGATCTACTTCGGCGACGGCGCGGGCGCGGCGGTCCTCGGCCGCGTCCCCCCGGGCTACGGCTTCCTCGCGCACGAGGTCTCCTCGCAGACGCGCGCCTACGAGTCGGTTCGCCTGCGCCGCGGCACGAACGAGAACGGCGAGCGCCGCGCGATCGAGATGAACGGGATGGACGTCTGGAAGCAGGTCGCGCAGCACCAGCCGGGCAGCGTGCGGCGCGCGGTCGAGAAGGCCGGCCTGACGCTGCGCGACGTCGACTTCTACATCTTCCACCAGGCGAATCTGCACCTCATCACCTACCTGATGTCGCGCCTGGGCGCGCGGCCCGAGCGCACGTACACGAACGTGGAGCGGATCGGCAACACTGCCGAGGCGTCGATCCCGATCGCGCTGACCGAAGCGGTCGAACAGAAGAAGATCGCGCACGGCGACGTCGTCGTGCTCTCGGGGGTCGGCGCCGGGTTTACGTTCGGCGCGTCGGTGCTGCGCTGGTACGACCCGCGGGTCGCGGCCTCGGAATGACGCGAGTCGTCAGCCTCGACGACTCGCGCGCGTTCGCCGCGCTCTCCGGCGACTTCAACCCGCTCCACGTCGACCCAATCGCCGCGCGCCGCCTCGCCTTCGGCGGCACCGTCGTCCACGGCATCCATACTCTGCTGGCCGCGCTCGACGACACCCTCGCCGGCGCCGCGACGCCGCAACGTCTAACATCGCTGAAAGCCGTCTTCACCGCCCCGATCACGACCGGCACGCCGTTCACGACGACCACGACGAAACGCGACGACAACGGCACCACGCTCACCGTCGCGACCGCGACCGGTCCCGCGCAGCAGGTGACGTTTGCGTTCGAGCCTGCGACGGGCGACGATGGTGCACCGCTCGACGCACGCGCCTGGGAACCGGAGGCACCGCGCGAGATTGCATTCGACGACGCTACCGGCGGCGCCGTTCCGCTGCGTCTCGACCGCACGCTGCTCCAGCGTTTGTTCCCGAATGTCGCTGCGCGCTTGGCAGCGCAGCAAGTCGCGACGATTCTCGCGACGACGCGCATCGTCGGAATGGAATGTCCGGGACTGCACTCAGTCTTCGCCGACCTCGCGCTGACGTTCACGCGCGCCCTTCGACAAGCTCAGGATGACGGGGGCCGAGCTCGAGATGATGGTGGAGACGCGCTGACGTACACGATCGCGCGCGCGCAAAAGCGCTTTCGCATGATCACGTTCGCACTCGACGGTCCAGGCACGAGCGGGCAGATCGGCGCGCTGTTTCGCGCCGCACCCGTCGCACAGCCGTCGTTCGCCGACGTGCGCGCCCGCCTTGCCCTTCCCCTCGCCGACGTCGCCTCCAACCCCGTCGACGTCGCCTCCAATCCCGTCATCCTGAGCTTGTCGAAGGGGCGGCGTGCGCTCGTCGTCGGCGGTTCGCGCGGGTTGGGCGAGGTGTTGGCGAAAGTTGTGGCGGCCGGCGGCGGCGAGGTCGTCGTGACGTATCATCGCGGCCGTGACGACGCGCAGCGCGTTGCCGACGAGATCGCCGCCGGCGGCGGCGTCGCGTACGTGGCGCACTCCGACGTCGAAACCGGCGAGACCGATCTGCTCGACCACGTCCCGCAGGGCTGGACGCCGACCGACGTCTACTACTTCAGCACGCCGCGCATCGCGCTCAACCGCGGCCCGTGGAACCCCGCGCTCTTCGCCGCGTTCTGCCGGCACTACGTCGACGGCTTCGCCGCGCTGGTCGAAGCCACGGAGCGCGACTTCCCATCACCCTCCGGCGCTATACGCCGCTACGTCTACCCGTCGACTGTCTACGTCGAAGAAACCCCGCCCGGTCTCGCCGAGTACGCCGCCGCAAAAGCCGCCGGCGAAACACTCTGCCGCGCGCTCGCCGAGCGCCGCAAAACCATCAGCGTCGCCGTCACCAGGCTTCCGCGCCTGTTCACCGACCAAACCGGCGCCGACGACGCAGCGAACTTGCCGTCGGCGGTCGAGGTGCTCACCGCGCTCGCGCGCGGTGGCTAGCCGTCAGCCGCACTGAGTCCTCAGCCGCGCTGAGAGCTCAGCGCCAGTTCTGCATCGGCGGCCCGCCGATCGACGCGCGGCGGACCGTCGCTTCAACCTGGGTCGACCGAACGAACGAGAGGATCGCGGCGCCGAACCCGACCAGCCAGAGCAGCACAGTCACGAGGATCCCGACGACCGGGAGAATCTCCGCGGCGGAGACGACGACGAGCCCGAGGATCAGCGCGACGAGCGGCGAGGGCGTGGACGTCGGCATGACCAGCTCGCACAGCCGTCGCCCGACCAGCAGCGCGATCGCGCCGGTTCCGAGCCATACGCCGCAGACGACCGCGGCGGCTTCGAGGAGCAGCAGCGGGATGCCGATGATGCTGACGAGCAACAGGATCGCGATCGGGATCGTCGCAACGGCGCCGACCAGTCCGCTCAGGGCCGCGAGCCCGGGGTGCTTCTCGACGCGGTCGAGCGCGATCCGCATCCGCAGCGGGAAGAGCAGGAAGACCAGCAGGATGACCGCGCTCGACAGCAGCTGCGTGAACAGCTGGCGGTCCTGGTCGCCGAAGACGCTCGTCCCGTGACCGCCGACGACCCACGGCACGAACGCGCGCACGCCTTCGTTGCCGACGCCGTTGATCGTCCCGCGCACCTGCCCGTCCTCGACGGTCATGCAGGTGCCGAAGACGGCGTTGCAGTCGCCGGTGACGATCCCCGCGACTTTGACGTTTCCGAACACGTCGTTGACGTCGCCGTCGATCACCGCGCCGGCCGGAATGGTGATGTCGTGGAAGATCGCCGACTCGCCGCCGTCGCGGCCGCGCGCGTCGGCCGGCGACGTTGCCAGACCGGCGATGACGAACAGCGCCGCGAGCAGCGCGAGGATGCGAAGGTTCACGAACGGAGCCGCTCGGCCAGGCGCGGGCGCACGACCACGACCCCGAAGATCATCGCCGCGGCAACGACCACGTCGAGCACGATCGCGCCGCCGAGCACCGCGCCGAAGGTGCCGAGGTCGCCGAGCGTGTGCGCGCCCGACTGCACGATCGCGACGAGCGGGTGCATGAGATGCTCGCTCGCGTCGAGCGTGGTTTCGCCGAACGCGCGCATCGTGCTGCCCGCGAGCAGGAAGCCCGCACCGATCAGCAGCCACGCGGCGACGAGATACGAGATGAGGTAGGCGAAGGCCAGCACCGACGAGGACGGGACGCACGGGCGCGGGAGCGACCGAACCTCGGCCATCGTCGCGAAGGTGAAGTTCGGCGGCAGCTCGACCTCGCGCGGCGAGACCAGCAGCGCGTCGACGACGCGCAGCTCGTCGAGCACGCCCTTGCAGCTGCCGCAGGAGTTCAGGTGCCCGAGCAGCCGCGCGCGCTGCGCCGGAAGCAGCGTGTCGTCGAGGTAGCCCTCGAACAGCGCCTCAGACGAGCTGCAGGTCACCGAGACCTCCGAGTGCCCGGAACATCCGGGTCGCGCATTTTCCCTCCGCCACGGCCTCTCGCTCGCGCAGCTTGTGCGCCAGAGCCAGCTTGCCGCGGTGGATCAGCGTCTTGACGTTGCCCAGCGAGAGCCCCATCGTCGTCGCGATCGTCTGGTAGTCCATGTTGTCGTAGAAGCGCAGCGAGAGCACCGCGCGGGTCCGCTCCGGCAGCTCGGCGAGCGCGGCGCGAACTTCGGCCTCGGCCTCCGCGCGCAGCACGCCGCCGGCCGGGTCGCCCTCGCGGGAGACGTCGGCCAGCGTGTTCTCGAGGGTCTGTTCCTCGCCGAGCTCGGCGACCGCGGGGCGGCGTAGCGAGCGGCCGAGGAACGTCCGCACGACGTTGCGGGCGATGTGGTAGAGCCAGGTCGAGAAGCGGCCCAGGTCTGGGTTGAACGTGCCCAGGTGGGCGTAGGCGCGCAGGAACGTCTCTTGCGTCAGGTCGGCCACGTCCGAGGGCTGGCGAACCGAGGCCCCGATGAACGACGCGATCCCGCGCTTGTAGCGCTCGACCACGTGACCGAACGCGTCGCGGTCGCCGTCGAGGACCGCCTGGACGAGTCGTTCGTCCGTGGTGACGTCAGGGACTGATTGCGCAGCCATCCTATCGCGTACTACCGCGTGTGACCGCCGAAGTTTCCGCCCGGACGGGAGAGTCTTCCGGCTCGCCCGAACACCGCGGGCCGTCATGGCACAACGGCGCTGGCTCGTCACGGGCGGTCTCGGCTTCATCGGCTCGGCTTTCGTTCGTTTGGTCTTGCGTGAGCGGGACGACGTCGCCGTGACGGTTCTCGACGCCCTGACCTACGCCGGAAACCCGGCCAACGTCGCCGAGGTGGCCGGCGACCCGCGCTACCGCTTCGTCCAAGGCGACATCGCCGACGCGGTGCGAGTCGACGAAGCGGTCGGCGACGGCGTCGACGCGATCGTCAACTTCGCGGCCGAGACGCACGTCGACCGCTCGATCCTCGACCCCGAGGCGTTCATCCGGACCGACGTCCTGGGCACGCACGTCCTGCTCGAAGCGGTGCGGCGGCACGGGATCGCCCGCTACCTCCAGGTCTCGACCGACGAGGTCTACGGCCACGTCGAGTCCGGCGTCTCGACCGAGGCCGACCCGGTCTGTCCGCGCAGCCCGTACGCCGCATCGAAGGCTGGCGGCGACCTTCAGGTCCTCGCCTACCACACGACCTACGAGACCCCCGTCCTGATCACGCGCGGCTCGAACACCTACGGCCCCTACCAGTACCCGGAGAAGCTGATCCCGCTGTTCGTGACCAACCTGCTCGAAGGCGAGCAGGTCCCGGTCTACGGCGACGGCCTCCAGGTCCGCGACTGGCTCCACGTCGACGACCACGCGCGCGGGATCGCGCACGTCCTCGAGCACGGCACCCCCGGGCACGTCTACAACCTGGGCGGCGGGAACAGCCGCACCAACATCGAGCTGACCCGCGAGCTGATCCGCCTCACCGGCCGCTCGTTCGACGAAAGCGTCCGCTACGTGACCGACCGTCCCGGCCACGACCGCCGCTACGCCCTCGACGCGACGAAGGCGCGCTCGCTCGGCTGGTTTCCGCGGGTCGACTTCGCGAACGGCTTGGCGGACACGGTGGCCTGGTACCGCGCGCGCGAGGACTGGTGGCGCCCCATCAAATCCGGCGCGTTTCGCGACTACTACCGCCGCCAGTACGCACTGCGCTGAAAAGAGATTACGTGAAGGGCATCATTCTCGCGGGGGTGCTTGGGTCGCGACTCCGGCCGTTGACGAAGGTTACGAACAAGCATCTGGTGCCGATCTACGACCGGCCGATGATTTATTATCCGCTGCAGACGCTGTGCGACGCCGGGGTGCGCGAGATCATGATCGTCACCGGCGGCAACAACGCCGGCGACTTCCTCAAGCTGCTCGGGAACGGGCGCGACTTCGGGCTGCCGCACATCCACTACACCTACCAGGAAGGCGAGGGCGGGATCGCGGACGCGCTCAAGCTGTGCGAGCACTTCGCGGCGGGTGACTCGGTCGTCGTCGTCCTCGGCGACAACATCATCGAGAACAGCATCGCGGCGCACGTCGAGCGCTTCACGCAACAACCGTCGGGCTGCCGTCTGCTCTTGAAGGAAGTCGAGGATCCCGAGCGGTTCGGCGTCCCCGAGTTCGACGGCGAGCGGATCGTCGGGATCGAGGAGAAGCCGGCGGTCCCGAAAAGCAACTACGCGGTGACCGGAATCTACATGTACGACAACCGCGTCTTCGACTACGCGCGCGGCTTGCGGCCCTCGGCGCGTGGAGAGCTGGAGATCACCGACGTCAACAACGCCTACATCGCGGCCGGCGACTGCTACTACGACGTCCTCGACGGCTGGTGGACCGACGCGGGTCAGTTCGAGTCGCTCTACCGCGCCACGCAGCTCGTCGCCGAGCAGCGCATGAAGAAGGCGCTCGCGCCGGCGTGAGCACGGAGCGGATCGTCCTCGTCGGCGGCTCGGGCCAACTCGGCACCGCGCTGCGCGAGGCGTTTGCGGGCCATGAGGTCGTGGCGCCGAGCCATGCGGAGCTGTCGTTCGAGGACACCGACGCGCTCGCGCAGCTGCTCGACCGCGTGCGCCCCAACGTGCTGATAAACTGCTCCGCGTTCCACAACGTCGACGTGTGCGAGCGTGAGCCCGAGCGCGCGTTCGCGGTCAACGCGCTCGCGGTCGACCGCGCCGCGCAAGCCTGCGCGACGCGCGAGGTTGCGTTCGCGACGATCAGCACCGACTACGTGTTCGGCGGAACGCTGGGGCGCGCGTACCGCGAGGACGACGCGGTCGAGCCGCTCACCGCCTACGGCGCCTCGAAGGCGGCCGGTGAGTTTCTGACCCGCCGGCACGGCCCGCGGCATCTCGTCGTGCGCACGAGCGGCGTGTTCGGAACGGTCGGCACCTCGAACAAGGGCTACACCCTGATCGAGAAGGTGCTGCGCCAGGCGGAGCGCGGCGAGCCGACCCGCATGGTCGCCGACATGATCTTCTCGCCGTCGTACGCGCCGCACGTCGCGTGCGCGGTGCGCGATCTCGTCGACGCAAACGCGTTCGGGACGCACCACGTGACGAACGCGGGCGCGGTCTCGTGGTTTGACTTCGTGCACACCGCGTTCGAGAAGGCCGGGCTCGCCGCGGCGCCGCTCGAAGCGACGACATACGCAGCCATGAACAATCCGACGCGGCGGCCGATGTACTCGGCGCTCGACAACACGACGTTCGCGCGCGCCGGCATCGCGCC
>JAFAMK010000220.1 GCA_019233415.1 Vulcanimicrobiota bacterium | reverse complement strand
GAACTACGACGTGCCGCAGCGCAAGCTGATGAACGTGATCCTGTTCGGCCAGAGCGAACTGCGCGGGCGCGTCGAGGCGCGCCGCAACTTGGCCGACCGCGTCGACGAGTGGTTCGCGCTCGACCCGCTCGACGCGAACGAGGCGCGTGCGCTGCTCGCCTACCGCATTGCACGAGCAGGCATTTCGACGGACGCGGCGGCGCTGTTCGACGCCGACGCATTCGACGCGATCGTCGAGGTCGCGGGCGGGACGCCCCGCCGCCTTCTGACGCTCGCGCATGCGACGCTGCGCGAGGCCGCCGCGTACGGGCGGCCGCGCGCGACGTTCACCGACGCCGAAGCGGCCGCGCGAACGCGCGGCCTGACCGTCCGTCGTCCGGCACCCGCGCCTGTGGCGCCGCCGGCCGAGGCCGCGGTGGTCGCCGGCATTGCCGGTGCCGCCGGACCCGTCGGCCCGGCCGACGACGGTACGGCGACCGACACCGCGCCGCGGCGCCGGTTCAGCTGGCTCGGCGCGCTCTTCACCCGATGAGCGGCGACCGCGAGGTCGACCTCGACGCGCTTTTCGACCGGGACGCCGACGCACGGCTGCTCGAACGCCGCCGCCGCGAGGAACTGGGGCTCACCCCGCTCGCTGCGCCGGCTCAGGCGACCCCGGTCCGCTTCGGCGCCGAGTCGATGGTCGACGAGACCACGCCGGCCGCGCCGCGCCGGCCGCTGCTGCGGCTCGCGCTGGAAGCCCGCCCGAACCGCGACCTGATCCCCGGCGCGCTCGCGACGCTCGTTGCGTCCGTGAGCGATGACGGCGGTGCCGAGGCGCGCGACGTCCTCCTGCGAATCGCCCTTCCGCCCGAAGCCGAGCCGGTCGCCGGCTCGTTCGCCCGCGACGAAGTCACACTCGACGGTGAGGCCCTCCTCGGCGAGGGCCTGCGGCTCGGTACGATCTCCCCCGGCGCCACGGTCCGCATCCGCTTCGCCGTCCACGTCCTGCCGGGGACCGACCCGCTCGACGTCCTCGCCCACGCCTCCGCCCCCGGCGTCCCCGCGATCGCCGCCCCGGCCCTGCGCCTCACCCGCCGCAGCGGTCACGCCGCCTTCGAAACGCCCCGCCCGTTCTATGAACTGGAAGCCAACGAGCCGCACGAGCCCGTCGCCACACCGCCTCCGCCTCCGGCACCGCCGCCTCCGCGCATGGTCGACACCGTGATCGACGAGCCCGTCGTGCTGCTGCCGCCGGAGCCGGAACAGCCGCTCGTCGTGGAGCCACCGGTCGTCGTGGAGCAGCCGGCTGTCGTTGCGCCGCCGGAGCCGCGGTACGTGCTCGCGCGGGCGTTGGACGTGGACGAGGTGCGCGGGCTGGAGCGCACGTTCTCTGGCGCAATCCCACACGGGCTTGCGGCGCTGGCGCTGCTGTCCTCGGTCGCGGCGGTCGACTCGCCGCTCGGGGCGGCGCTCGGCGTGCGCGAGGTCGCGCGGTCGATCGCCGCGGCCTTGCCGCGCGCGCTCGTGACCGCGCGGATGGGTCGTCCGGCTCCGCCGGTCGTTACAGCCGAAGCGCTCGCCGCGATCCGCGCCGACGCGCCGGCGGATGCGGACGCCGCACCGCCCGGCGGACCGATGCTGGTCGCACAGCTCGACACGGGCGAGTTCGACGCGCTGCGGGCGGTGCTCGGGCGCAACCTCGCCGATCCGTTTTTGCGCGGGGTGCAGGTGCTGCTCGCGGTCGCGCCGCGCGGGCTCGACGGCGTCTCGGCCGCGGCCGCGGCAAGGGTGCGCGACGCGCTCGCCGCGTACCGCGTCGCGGCCGGGGCGTGGCTGATGCGCGTGACGGTGCGGCGCGCCGTCGACCGGCGCTACGACCCGCTCACGACCGACGACGCGGCGCTGCACGCCGCCGGGCGGGACCTCGTCGCCGCCTTGCGCGAAGCGGTGGCGCCGTGAAGCTGCTGATCGGGATTCCCACGAGCGGGCAGCCGACGCGACCGTTCCTCGACGCGCTGACCGCGCTCGTGCTGCCGGAGTCGGTCGGCGACGCCGACCGCGTCGTCTGGACCGGGAACGCGGTCGCCGTGCAGCGCGAGATGATCGCGCGCGACGCCGTCGCGCGCGGCGCCGACCTGCTGGCGATGATCGACGACGACATCGTCGTGCCGCCCGACGCGCTCGTGCGGCTGATCGACGCGCTCGGTGCCGACCCGCGCGCCGCACTTGCCGGCGCACTCTACTACAGCCGCGACTCGGCGCGGCCGATGGTCGTCTCCCGCTGGGTCTCGTCCGACACGACCTCGGCCGCGATCCCGCCGTTCGCCGGCGACCGCGTCGCGCAGGTCGACGGCGTCGGCTTCGGCTGCGTCGTCGTGCGCGTCGACGCGCTGCGCGCGCTGACGCCGCCGTACTTCGCCTCGCACGTCTACGTCGAC
>JAFAMK010000099.1 GCA_019233415.1 Vulcanimicrobiota bacterium | reverse complement strand
TCTGCTGACGTGTTCGAATCTCTTCATGACCATCGCGTGGTACGGTCACCTGAAGAACACGAAGAGCCCGTTGATCGTCGCCATCGTCGTCAGCTGGTCGATCGCGTTCTTGGAATACTGCTTTCAGGTGCCGGCGAATCGCATCGGGTACGGTGCTCTCACGCTGACGCAGCTGAAGATATTGCAGGAAGTCATCACGCTGACCGTCTTCACGGTTTACGCGTTCGTCGTCTTCGGGCAAACCCCCAAGTGGAACTACGGCGTGAGCTTCCTCTTCATGGTCGGCGCCGTCTACTTCGCGTTCCGTTTCAGCGATTGAGCGCTCGGTCGCTTGCGTGACGTTTGGTGCCTCCGTGGCCGGGTGAGCGAGCAAGGAATTTCCGGCGTGGCATCGGTAGCTCCAGGCCCGCGCTCTTCACCCGAGGGATGGCATCCATGCAGATCGACCTCACCGTCAACGGGAAGCGAACGAGCCTCGACGTCGAGCCACGACTGCTGCTGGTGCATGCGCTCCGCGAGAGTCTTGGATTGACCGGGACGCATATCGGCTGTGACACGTCGAGTTGCGGCGCGTGTACGGTCTTGCTCGACGGCGCTTCGGTGAAAAGTTGTACGGTGTTCGCCGTGCAGGCGAGTGGGCATGACGTCACGACGATCGAGGGGATCGGAAGCGCCGATTCGCTGCACCCGATGCAGGAGGCGTTCTGGTCGGCGCACGGGCTGCAGTGCGGCTACTGCACGACCGGGATGATCGTCAGCGCGGTCGATCTGCTGCGCCGGAATTCCGATCCGAGCGACGACGAGATCAGGGCCGGGCTCGAAGGGAACCTCTGCCGCTGCACCGGCTACGAAAACATCGTCAAGGCGGTGCGCGCGGCCGGGCAGGCGTTGCGTGAGAGCGCGCCGCGGCATAGCGTGCGCGAGTTGATGCCGATCCACGCGCCGGCCGAAAAACCGCCGCCGAGCGGCGAGGGGATCATCCCGCCGCAGCTGCAGGAGACGCACGCGTAATGGCCTTCACGACGATGGTCGGCGCGCGGATTCGGCGCCGCGAGGACCCCCGTCTCATCACCGGGCGCGCGACGTACGTCGACGACGTCAAGCTGGTCGGGACCGTGTACGCCGCGTTCGTGCGCAGCCCGTATGCGCACGCGAAGATCGTCTCGGTCGACACGCAACAGGCCAAGGACGACCCGCGCGTTCTCGCTGTCTACACCGGCGCGGATTTGGCGGCGGGCGGGCTCGCCGGGTCGATGCCGGTCGCGCACAAGATTCCCGACCTCAAGGCGCCGCCGCACTATGCCCTCGCGCGCGACGAGGTGCGCTTCGTCGGCGAGCCGGTCGCGGTCGTCGTCGCCGATTCGGCGTACGCCGCGCGCGACGTGGCCGAGCTGATCGCGGTCGAATACGACGAGCTGCCGGTCGTCGTCGATCCCCTGAAGGCCGAGGCCGGCGCGCCGTTCGTGCATGCCGATCTTGGCACGAACGTCGCCTTCCAGATGCCGTTGAAAGCCGGTGATCCGGACAAAGCGTTCGCCGAGGCGGACGTCGTCGTGAAACAGCGGATCGTCAACCAGCGGCTCGCGCCGGTTCCGATCGAGCCGCGCTCGATGCTCGCGAGCTACGACGCCGGGATGCAGCAGCTGACGATCTGGTCGGCGACGCAGATTCCGCACTTGCTGCGCACGCAGCTTGCGGTCGTCCTCGGCTGGCCGGAGAACAAGATTCGCGCGATCGCCCCCGAAGTCGGCGGCGGGTTCGGCGCGAAGCTGAACGTCTACGCCGAAGAGGCCGTCGTCTGCTGGCTCTCGATGCGGCTCGAGCGGCCGGTGAAGTACATCGAGACGCGCTCGGAATGCTTCCAGGCGATGATCCACGGGCGCGATCAGATCGACGACGTCGAGATCGCCGCGAAGAACGACGGAACGATCACCGCGCTGCGGCTGCGCGTTCTGAGCAACCTCGGCGCGTACCATCAGTTGCTCACGCCGGTGATCCCGACGCTGACGATGCTGATGGCGCACGGCTGCTACCGCTTCGAGAACATCGCGGCGGAGGTCGTCGGCGTCTTCACCAACACCATGTCGACCGACGCGTACCGCGGCGCCGGCCG
>JAFAMK010000395.1 GCA_019233415.1 Vulcanimicrobiota bacterium | reverse complement strand
CGAGCGGCTCATGGACGAGCTGGAACAGATCAAGGCGGCCGTGAAGCCGACCGAGATTCTGTTCGTCGCCGACGCGATGACCGGTCAGGAAGCGGTCAACGTCGCGAAGGCGTTCAACGACCGGCTCGGGGTCACGGGCGTGATCCTCACCAAGATGGACGGCGACGCGCGCGGCGGCGCGGCGCTCTCGATCCATCACATGACCGGCGCGCCGATCAAGTTCGTCGGCGTCGGCGAGAAGGTCACCGCGCTCGAACCGTTCTTCCCCGACCGCCTTGCGTCGCGCATCCTCGGAATGGGCGACGTCCTCACGCTGATCGAGAAGACGCAGAGCGTCTACTCCGAGAAGCAGGCGGAAGAACTCGCGCAAAAACTGCGCCGCTCGCAGTTCACGCTCGACGACTTCCTCGACCAGCTGCGCCAGGTGCGCAAGATGGGCTCGATGGCGGAGATCATGAAGATGATCCCCGGCATGTCGAAGGCGATCCCCAAGGACGTTTCGATCGACGAGAAAGACATCTCGAAGGTCGAGGCGATCATCTGCTCGATGACGCGCCGGGAGCGCGAGCGGCCGGAGATTCTCAACGGCTCGCGCCGCAAGCGGATCGCACTCGGCAGCGGCACGCAGGTGGCCGACGTGAACCGCCTCGTCAAGCAGTTCGACGCGTCGCGCCAGATGATGAAACAGTTGGGCGGCATGAAGAAGGGCCGATTCCCCAAGCTCCCGCTCGGCATCGGGCGGTAATCCACATACCAGAAAGCAACGATGGTCAAGATCAGACTCCGGCGCATGGGCGCCAAGAAGCAGCCGACGTACCGTTTCGTCGTGGCCGACGCACGGTCGCCGCGCGACGGGCGGTTCCTCGAAATCCTCGGGCACTACAACCCGCGCACCGAGCCGCGCACGCTCGTCGTCGACGAGGCGAAGGCGAAGGAATGGCTCGCCAAGGGCGCGCAGCCGTCCGATCCGGTGCGCCGTCTGTTCGCGGAACTCGGGCTCGTCGAGCGCGGCCCGATCCCCGAGAACAAGCGCGCGCCGAAGTCCAAGAAGGACTAGGCGCGTGAGCGCGTTCGACGACGAGTTCGGCCTCTTCGGCGACGAAACGTCCGCGGAGCAAGAAGAGCGCAAATCGACGCTCGGCGCGCGCCGCATCGCCTCGGACGAGGCGGCTCACGACGACATCGAACCGGAAGACGAACGTCCGCGGCGCGGCCGGCGCGAGCGCACGGGCGACACGGCGACGGCGGACGGCGGCGGCGAAGGCCGGCGGCGGCGTGAGTACGGCGACCGCGGCGCGCGCAAGACGGCCGATCCGGTCGTCGCGCAGCAGCGCGCGCTCGACCTGCTCGGCTTCCTTGCGAAGAAGCTCGTCTCGAAGCCCGAGATGGTGCTCGTCGAAAACGTCGAGACCGACAAAGGCCCCGTCGTCGAGCTGGTCGTCGAGCACGAAGACCTCGGCAAGGTGATCGGGCGCAGCGGGCGCGTCGCGCAGGCGCTGCGCACGCTCGTGCGCGCGAGTGCCGAGGGCCGGATCAGCATCGACATCATCTCGTTCGAAGACGAAGAGATCGAGGGCGAAGCCGAGCACACCCCGCCGGGCGACGAGGACGACGACGCCGCCGAGTGAGGCGAACGCCGGCCGCGTGGTCGGCGTGTTCGGGCTGCGCGGCGAGCTGAAGGTCGCGGCGAGCCGCGTCGGCGACGACGCGCTCGCGAACGGGATCGCGCTGCGCGCGCAGCTCCCCGACGGAACCTCGCGCGCGCTGCGCGTGCGCGCGCTGCGGCGCCACAAGGGCCGTCCGCTGCTCGCGTTCGACGGCGTCGACGACGCGACCGCGGCCGAACTGCTCGTCGGCGCGACGCTGTTCGTCGCGCGCGACGACGTCGCGCTCGGGGCCGGCGAGTTCTTCGACGACGATCTGATCGGCTGCGCGCTCGTCGATTCGCAGGGCACACCGCTCGGCGAGGTCGTCGCGGTCGAGCACTACCCGGCGCAGGACGTGCTGCTGGTCGGCGCGGCGCGCGCGATGGTTCCGCTCGTGCGCGCGTTCGTCAAACGGATCGACGTGCGCACGAAAACGATCGCGGTCGAATTGCCGCCGGGGCTGCTCGACGGACGCGAGGCGGAGGAAGCCTAGGCCCGGCGCCGGCCCTTCGGCGGGTTCAAATATGCGCCGATCGCGGCGTCGACGGCGCGTTCGGTCGCGATCTGCTGGCCTTCGGTCCCGCCCGCGTCGTTGCTGTAGGACTTCTGCCACAGGCGCTTGCCGCTGCAGTCGGTCGCGATCAGGTCGAACGTCGCGCTGCCGCCGCCGAACTGCGCGTCGGCGCGCACCGCGAGGGTGCCGCTCAGGATCGCGCGTACCGTGTGGCCCGCGCACGCCGCCGACGTGCTCGCTGCGCGCTCGCCGTTCGTTCGCGCCAGCAGCCGCTGCGTCGCGTACTCGCGCAGCGCCGCGTCCGCGCTCCCCTCGATCGGGACGATCGCGTAGCCCTCGGCCGCCGACGCCGCAGTCCGCTCGGGCGCCACTGCCACGCTCCGCGCAGGCGGCGGCAGGACGGTCGGGGCGGCAGCCGGCGTCGCCGGGACGATCGCCACGGGCGCGGCGGTCTGCACCGTCTTGGGCGCCGCGGTCGGCTTCGGCGTGGCGGCGTTCTTCTTGCTGCCGCGCCGGCCG
>JAFAMK010000046.1 GCA_019233415.1 Vulcanimicrobiota bacterium | reverse complement strand
CGTGGACCGGACACACGGGGCTGCGGATCCGCAACGTCGTCAACATCGGGATCGGCGGCTCCGACCTGGGTCCGGTAATGGCGTACGAGGCGCTCCGGTATTACACCGATCGCGAGATGACGTTCCGCTTCGTCTCCAACGTCGACGGCACCGACTTCGTCGAAGCGGTCCGCGACCTCGATCCGGCCGAGACGCTCTTCATTGTCTCGTCGAAGACGTTCACCACGCTCGAGACGATGACGAACGCGCGCGCCGCGCGCGCGTGGGCGCTCGAAGGGCTGGGCGGCGACGAGAGCGCCGTCGCCAAGCACTTCGTCGCCGTCTCGACCAATGCGGCCGAGGTCGCGAAGTTCGGGATCGACACCGCGAACATGTTCGAGTTCTGGGATTGGGTCGGCGGGCGCTACTCGATGGACTCGGCGATCGGCCTGTCGACGATGCTCGCGATCGGCCCCACCGCGTTCCGCGAGATGCTCGCCGGCTTCCACGAGATGGACGAGCACTTCCGCACCGCGCCGTTCGACCGGAACGTGCCGGTGCTCATGGGGCTACTCGCGATCTGGTACAACGATTTCTTCGGCGAGCAGACGGTCGCGGTGCTGCCGTACGAGCAATACCTCAAGCGCTTCCCCGCGTACTTGCAACAGCTCACGATGGAGAGCAACGGCAAGCACGTCACCGTCGACGGCCAGCAGATCGGCTACGACACGAGCCCCATCTACTGGGGCGAGCCGGGGACGAACGGGCAGCACTCGTTCTACCAGCTCATCCATCAAGGGACGCGGCTGATCCCGATCGACTTCATCGCGTTCATCGAGACGCTCAACCCGCTGGGCAACCAGCACGACATGTTGATGGCGAACGTCTTCGCGCAAGGCGAGGCGCTCGCGCTCGGCAAGACGGCCGACGAGGTGCGCGCCGAAGGCACGCCGGAGTGGCTCGTCCCGCACCGCGTCTTCGAGGGAAACCGTCCGTCGAACACGATCCTCGTGCAGAAGCTCACGCCCGCAGCACTCGGGAAGCTCGTCGCGCTCTACGAGCATTACGTCTTCACGCAGGGCACGATCTGGAACATCGACTCCTTCGACCAATGGGGCGTCGAGCTCGGCAAGGTGCTCGCCCAGCGGATCATCCCCGAGCTGAGCGGAAACGGGACGCTCGGCCACGATAGCTCGACCAACGCGCTCATTCGCCGCTACCGCGACCTCAAGGGGTAAACCGTGCAACTCGCAATGATCGGCCTCGGGCGCATGGGCGCCAACATGGTCAAGCGCCTCATGCGCGGCGGTCACGACTGCGTCGTCTACGACCGCAGCGCCGATGCCGTCAAGGAGCTCGTCGCCGAAGGGGCGACCGGTGCGTCATCGGTCGCCGAGCTCGTCAAGAAGATGAACAAGCCGCGCGCGATCTGGCTGATGGTGCCGGCGGCGGTCGTCGACGCGGCGATCAGCGATTTGGTTCCGCTGCTCGACAAAGGCGACGCGATCATCGACGGCGGCAACTCGTACTACATCGACGACATCCGCCGCGGCGGCGAGCTGCAAGCCAAGGGGATCGGCTACATCGACGTCGGGACGAGTGGCGGCGTCTGGGGTCTGGAGCGCGGTTACTGCATGATGATCGGCGGACCCGACGCCGCGGTGAACCGTCTCGATCCGATCTTCGACACGCTCGCGCCGGGTGCCGGCGACGCGCCGCGCACGCCGGGTCGTCCGTCGAACAAGGGCACCGCCGAGCGCGGCTACCTGCACTGCGGTCCCACCGGTGCGGGCCACTTTGTGAAGATGGTCCACAACGGTATCGAGTACGGGTTGATGGCCGCGTACGCCGAGGGACTCGGAATCCTCAAGTCGGCGAACATCGGCAAGCACATGCACGAGATCGACGCCGAGACGACGCCGCTGCGCGACCCCGAGCATTATCAGTACGATTTGGATCTAGGCGAGATCACCGAAGTGTGGCGGCGCGGGAGCGTGATCGCGTCGTGGCTCCTCGATCTCACCGCGCAGGCGTTCGTCCACGATCCGCAGCTCGGCCAGTTCGCCGGGCGCGTCTCCGACTCGGGCGAAGGTCGCTGGATGATCAAAG
>JAFAMK010000454.1 GCA_019233415.1 Vulcanimicrobiota bacterium | reverse complement strand
CGCCGGTCGGGAACGACACGTTCACGGTCACGATACACGGCTCGAAGACGACGTTCGCCGCGACGATCGTGCAGGGTCAGGCGAACGTCATCACCGCGAGCCTCGGCGGCGTGCCGAGCTTCGTGACGGTCACGCCGCTCCCGGCCTCGACATACCTGGTCGGCACGGCCGGTGGTGGCTTCACCGCGTACGGCGATCAGCCGCTCAGCGTCGCCGTCGTCAGCTACGATGCCGACGCGAACCCGATCGTCGGCGCGAGTTCGCCGACGCTCTCGCTCACCGGCACGTCGGGGCTCGCCGTGACTCCGCCGGCCGCCGATGCGCCGCGAAACGTCTACACGATCAAGAACGCCGCGTTCGACACGCACGAGACGCTCACCGCGACCGCGACACCGGCTTCCGGCGCGGCGGCGATCACGCAGAGCGTCGCGGTGACGACGCGGCACGTCGCCGTCTACACCGCGAACCGCAACGTCAACAAGGTGTACGTCCACTACGACGAGTCGGTGACGCCGGCGTACGCACTCACCGTTCCGGGGAACGCCGCAGCGAGCGGACTCGCGGTCGACGCGAGCGGGACCGTGTACGTCCCGATCGCGTCGGGCGGCGTCGCGGTGTACCAGAACGGCGCGACCTCGCCGTCGTACACGATCACCGCGGGGATCGGTTCCGCCAACAACGCGTGCGTCGACCACGAAGGCGCCCTCTACGTCACCGACGACGGCGGGAACGGCGGCAGCGGTGAGATCGAGGTCTTCCGTCCCGGCGCGACGAGTCCGTCGGCGACGATCACCGATCGCATGGACGGACCGTTCGCGTGCGCGCTCAACCCGATCGACGACTCGCTGTGGGTGGTGATGATCAAGAACTCGACCGTCGCGCACTACCTGCACGGCGCGGTGTTCGCGTCGACCTCGTTCGCGCTGACCGGCGGCACCGCGAACACCGGCGAGTCGATCGCGGTCGACCGCAGCGGCACGCTGTACGTCGGCCTGAACAGCGCCGGCAACACGCCGTTCGTCCAAGTCTACCTCGCCGGCTCGCAGTCGGCGAACTACACGTTCACGACGTGGAACGCCGACGCGTTCGACGGCCCGACCGGCCTCGCGGTCGACGTCGCCGGCAATCTCTGGGTCGGCTCGTTCTGCACCGGCGTGTGCGGAGCCGTGCAGCGCTACGGCCCCACGAATCCAACCGCCGCCCCGGCGTCGGCACTCACGCAGCCATACACCGGCCTCGACTCGATCATCGGCCTGGCGGTGACGCCGCACGGCTGACGAAACCAGGGTCGTGCAGACCGGCGATCACCAACCCGACGGCTACCTCGCGCTCCCGGCGCATGGCAAGGGCAAGGGCGTCCTCGTCCTTCACGCGTGGTGGGGACTCAACGCGACGATTCGCGGCGCGTGCGACCGGCTTGCCGGCGCCGGCTTTGTGGCATTCGCGCCCGATCTGTATCACGGCAAGGTGACGAATCGGATCGACGAGGCGCAGGTGCTCGGCGAGTCGCTCGATGCGCGCGTTGACGAAGCGCGCGCCGAGATTGCCAGCGCGCTCGATTTTCTGACGAGCCGTTCCGACGGTACCGGCGTTGCGGTGATGGGCTTCTCGCTGGGCGGCTTCTACGCGGTCGATGTGTCCGCGCGCGCGCCGGACCGCATCGACGCGGTCGTTCTCTTCTACGGCACCGGACCGGCCGACCTCAGCCGGTCACGCGCCCGCTACCTCGGCCACTTCGCCGAAGACGACGCATACGAGCCGCCCGCGTACGCCGCCAGGCTAGAAGACGCGCTTCGCCGCGAGGGTCGTCCAGTGGTGTTCCACACGTACCCCGGCACGAAGCACTGGTTCGTCGAACCCGACCGCACCGACGTTTACGACGCAGCAGCCGCGAACCTCGCCTGGGACCGCACGATCGCCTTTCTTCGGGGTGATTTCGCTACGGTTTGACGAGCTGTCTGATTTTCTCGGCGTCCTCGGGCGTCGCCGGATTGTAGACCATCAGCGCGAGGTCGGGCCGGCCGTCGACGGCGAACGTCGAATACTCCAGCGCGATCAGCCCGATACGCGGGTGTCTGAGGATCTTCGCGCTGTTTCCGTACCCGCTGCGAACGTCGTTCTCACGCCACATTGCGTCGAACTCCGGGCTCCGCTCGCGAAGCTCGTCGACCAGCGATTGCACGCTCTCCGTCGCGCCGGCGCGCGCGACGTCGGCGCGAAACGCCGCCACCGCGAACCGCGCGACGCTCGCCCAATCCGGGTTCTTCTGGCGGACGGCGGTGCTGAGGAAGAACATGCGCAGGAGATTGCGCTGCGCGGCCGGGAGCGCGCCGTAGTCGGCCAGCACCGCTACCGCCGCGCGGTTCCACGCGACGATGTCCCACGTCGAGGTCTTGATCAGCGCGGGGCTCAGCTCCAGCGCATCGAGCACGCGCTGCAGCCGCGGCGTGACGTCCTCGCTGCCGCGGTACTTCACGTCGGGCAGCCGACCGAGCGCGATCAAGAAGAGATGCTCACGTTCGACTTCGGTCAGCATGAGCGCGTCGGCGATGCGGTCGAGCACGTCCGCCGACGGCGCGCCGCCCCGGCCTTGTTCGAGCCACGTGTACCACGTCGCGCTGACGTTCGCGCGCTGCGCGACTTCCTCGCGCCGCAAGCCGGGCGTTCGCCGCCGCGACAACGGCAAACCGAGCGCCGCGGGATCGAGGCGCGCGCGGCGGTCTTTCAGATATGCTCCGAGCTGGTTGCCGCTCGCGGCGGGCGCGCTCATCCTGGTAGTTCTCTTACCCCGATAACGTCACGGCTTTTTCGCTCCGTTGGACACGACTACAATGGCCTCCGTCGCAAATCGGAGGGATTCTTTTCAATGCGTGTTTTCGTCACCGGCGCAACCGGCTTCATCGGCACTGCCGTCGTCAACGAGCTTCTCACCGCTGGCCACACGGTGCTCGGGCTCGCCCGCTCGGGCGCCGCCGCCGCGGCGCTCACCGCGGCCGGCGCCGAGGTACAGCGCGGCGCGCTCGAAGATCACGACAGCCTGCGGAGCGGCGCAGCCGCCGCGGACGGCGTCATCCACCTCGCCTTCATCCACGACTTCTCGGACATTCACGCGGCCGGCGAGACCGATCGCCGCGCGATCGACGTGCTCGGCGCCGCGCTGGCCGGCTCGGGTCGTCCGCTCGTCACGACCTCGGGCACGCTCGTCCTCGCGGAGGGCCGGCTCGGAGCCGAAGACGACGCCCCGCCGGCCGGGAGCCCCGCGAGCCACCGCAGCGCGTCCGAAGCGACGACGCTGTCGTTCGCGTCGCAGGGCGTTCGGGCGTCGCTCGTGCGCCTTCCGCCGACGGTCCACGGCGAAGGCGATCACGGCTTCGTCCCGATGCTCATCGGCATCGCCCGCGAAAAGGGCGTCGCGGCCTACGTCGGCGACGGGCAGAACCGCTGGCCCGCGGTGCACCGCCTCGACGCCGCCCGCCTCTACCGTCTGGTCCTCGAACACGGCACGGCCGGCGCTCGCTACCACGGCGTCGCCGACGAAGGCGTCCCGACGCGCGAGATCGCGGCGGCCATCGGCCGCCGCCTGAACGTCCCGGTCGTCTCGAAATCCGGCGACGACGCGGCGCAGCATTTCGGCTGGCTCGGGCGCCTCTTCGGCATGGACGCGCCCGCATCGAGCGCGCGGACGCGGGAACGGCTGGGGTGGGAACCTGTGCACGCGACGCTTCTGGAGGACCTCGACCAGCCGCACTACTTCGAAGCGCGCACGCCCGCATAGCTCGAACATCGGCGCTGCTCGGCGCTTGACACGGCACGCCGGTTGGAGTAGCCTCCGGATGAAAACGGTTCTCACTCTCACAGCAAATCCGGAGGACAGAGAAGAGTATGCTCGACTCGGAGCTCCAGAAGAACGGCGAATGCCCCGTGCCGCACGGCACGCCGCGCGGCACCCATTTGGACGCCGGAATGATGACGAATCGGGACTGGTGGCCGAACCAGCTGAACCTGAAGGTTCTCCACCAGTTCTCGCCGCTGACCGACCCGATGGGTCCGGCGTTCGACTACGCCGAGGAGTTCAAAAAACTCGATCTCGCCGCGGTGAAGGCCGACCTCGCCGCGCTGATGACGCGCTCGCAGCCGTGGTGGCCCGCCGACTACGGCCACTACGGCCCGCTGATGATTCGCATGGCGTGGCACAGCGCCGGGACGTACCGCATTCACGACGGCCGCGGCGGTGCGGGGTCGGGGACGCAGCGCTTCGCGCCGCTCAACAGCTGGCCCGACAATGCGAACCTCGACAAGGCGCGCCGGCTGCTGTGGCCGGTCAAGCAGAAGTACGGCAGCAAGATCTCGTGGGCCGACTTGATGGTGCTCGCCGGCAACGTCGCGCTCGAGTCGATGGGCTTCAAGACGTTCGGCTTCGGCGGCGGGCGCGTCGACGTGTACGAGCCCGAAGAAGACATCAACTGGGGCCACGAGCACACGTGGCTCGGCGACGAGCGCTACTCCGGCGACCGTGAGCTGGCCGACCCGTACGGCGCCGTGCAGATGGGCCTGATCTACGTGAATCCGGAAGGCCCGAACGGCAATCCCGATCCGGCCGCCTCGGCGCGCGACATTCGCGAGACGTTCGGCCGCATGGCGATGAACGACGAGGAAACCGTCGCGCTGATCGCCGGCGGGCACACGTTCGGCAAAGTCCACGGCGCCGCCGACCCGAAACAGTACGTCGGCCCCGAACCCGAAGGCGCGCCGATCGAAGCGCAGGGACTCGGCTGGAGCAACAGCTTCGGCAGCGGCAACGGCGACGCGACGATCACGAGCGGTCTCGAAGGCGCGTGGACGACGAACCCGGTGAGGTGGGACAACGGCTACTTCGACAATCTCTACAAGTACGAGTGGGTGCTGACGAAGAGCCCGGCCGGTGCGAACCAGTGGACGCCGAAGGACGCCGCGGCCGACGGCACGGTTCCCGACGCGCACGACCCGTCGAAACGGCACGCGCCGATGATGCTCACGACCGACCTCGCCTTGCGCGTCGACCCGGCGTACGGCCCGATCTCGAAGCGCTTCCACGAGCATCCGGAAGAACTCGCGGACGCGTTCGCGCGCGCGTGGTTCAAGCTCACGCATCGCGACATGGGACCGCGCGCGCGCTACCTCGGCGCGGAGGTTCCCGCGGAGGAGCTGATCTGGCAAGACCCGGTGCCGGCGGCGACGTACAAGCCGATCGACGACGCCGACGTCGCCGCGCTGAAGGCGAAGATCCTCGCGTCGGGCCTGACGGTTCCGCAGCTCGTGTCGACGGCATGGGCCTCCGCGTCGACGTTCCGCGGCTCCGACAAACGCGGCGGCGCGAACGGCGCGCGTCTGCGGCTCGCCCCGCAAAAGGACTGGGCGGCGAACGAGCCGTCGCAACTCGCGACGGTGCTCTCCGCACTCGAAAAGATTCAAAGCGAGTTCAACGCCGCGCAGACCGGTGGCAAACAGGTTTCGCTCGCTGACCTGATCGTGCTCGGCGGCTGCTCCGCTGTCGAAGCGGCTGCAAAAGGCGCCGGCCACAACGTCACGGTGCCGTTCACGCCGGGCCGTACCGACGCGTCGCAAGAGCAGACCGACGCCGCGGCGTTCGCGGTGCTCGAACCGATGGCGGACGGCTTCCGTAACTACCTCAAGGCGACGCCGTACGGCACGCCGACAGAAGCCGCGCTCGTCGACAAGGCGCAGTTGCTGACGCTGACCGCGCCCGAGATGACCGCCCTCGTCGGCGGGATGCGCGCCCTCGACACGAACACCGGCCACACGAAGCACGGCGTCTTCACGAACCGCCCCGGAACGCTCACCAACGACTTCTTCGTCAACCTGCTCGACATGGGGACGACGTGGAAACCCGTCGACACGACGAACGAAGTGTTCGAAGGCCGCGACCGCGCGACCGGACAGCCGAAGTGGACCGGCACGCGCGCCGACCTGGTCTTCGGATCGAACTCGCAGCTTCGCGCGATCGCCGAAGTCTACGCCGCCGACGACGCGAAGGACAAGTTCGTCACGGACTTCGTCGCCGCGTGGAACAAGGTGATGAACCTCGATCGCTTCGACCTCGCCTGACGCGACGCTCGCCGCGACCGAACGAAGCCCCGGCAGCTTGCCGGGGCTTCTTCTTTTCCGTCACGCGCGGCTTGACAGATCGCGCGGGCCAGCGTATATATAACTCGCAAGTTATATGTCTTACCCAGCACTGAACGACGTTTTCGCGGCCCTGGCCGACCCCACGCGGCGACGCATGGTGGAGCGGCTCGCGCGCGGCCGCCGCAGCGTGGGCGAGGTGGCGGCGGGCTTCGACATGTCCCAGCCGGCGCTTTCGAAGCACGTCAAAGTGCTCGAACGGGCCGGGCTCGTCAAGCGCATCGTCACCGGACGCACGCACTACCTCGACCTCGTGCCGGTCGCGATGCACTCGGCGTCGACGTGGCTCGACCGCCAGCAGAAGTTCTGGGAAGAGACGCTCGACCGTCTGGATGACGTACTGACCGAACAGGGAGAACACTCGTGACCAACTCGACGACCGATGCCGACACGACGCTGCGCGTCAGCCGCAGCTACGGCGCGCCGCGCGAGCGCGTCTTCAACGCCTGGCTGAACGCCGAGACGCTGCGCCGCTTCTTCGGCCCGAAAGACGTCACCATCGGCGAGCTGGAGATCGATCCGCGCGTCGGCGGCAGCTACAAGGTGGTGATGAACACCGCCGACGGCCCGTGGGCCGTACGCGGCACGTACCTCGACATTCGCAAACCCGAACGCATCGTCTTCACGTGGGCGTGGGACGAGGACGATCCGGCACTCGTCAACGAGTCGCAGGTGACGCTCGAGTTCTTCGAGCGCGACGGCAAGACCGATCTCGTCCTGACGCACGAACGCCTGCGCAACGCTGAGTCGCGCGACGGCCACACCGACGGCTGGACGGCGATTCTGGAGAACCTCGACGAGGTGCTGGCGTGAACGCCGTCGCCTTCCGCATCAAAGGGATCGACCTGAGCGGCTACATGTGCAAGGACGCCGCGCGCGCGATCGCGTGGTACCGCGACGTCCTCGGCCTCGAACCCGCGCGCGTCTACGGCGAAGGGCGCGGCGCCGAGTACGACCTCCCCGACGGCACGACGTTCGGCCTCTGGGGCGGCGGCGGCAAAGCGATGCCGTTCCAACCCAGCAACGGCATCCTCTTCGCCGTCGACGACCTCGACGTTGCGAAGCACGATCTCGCCGACCGCGGCATCCCAATCGTCGCCGAATTCACGACGCCGGTCTGCCGCATGGCCGGACTCGCCGACCCCGAAGGCAATCTCGTCTTCCTCCACGAGCGCACCGCTTAGAGCGCAGGCTGCTCGTTGGCGCGGGCTCGCGCGCGAATCGTCGCGAAGTCGTCGTCGACGAGCAGCTCGCCGTCGCGGTAGACGGGGCGCAACAGATCGGCGCGTCCGTGGAGGTTCTCCACTTCGACGGTCTGGTAGCGCCCCGTCCCGTAGTCGCTCCAACCCTCGCCGTTCTCGACGAGCGCGAGCCGTCCGGCTTTCGACGCCTTGGCGGGGTCGCCGACGATGCTCTTGCGGTTCCCGAACCAGCCGTCTTCGTTCTCGAACGCCGACGCCTTGACGGCGAAGCCGAGGTCGTCGCGGTTGATCTTCTGCGAGAGCCCGGCGCCCATCCCGTACGCGACGTTCTCCACCGAGAAGCCGGCATCGAGAACCGCCTTGTCGGTCGCGTCGATCTTCGTCTGGTCGAGCGAGTCGCCGAAGATGCTTCGCACCGACGGATGCAGGACGAGGTAGCCCCTCGCGTTGCGCTCGGCGCCGAACGCATCCGCGAGTGTCCGCAGCACGTACGGAACGACTTCGCGCGGATCGCCCGAGTCGGGCCGCGCGACGTACGTTCCGCCGGAGTCCCGGATCACGTCGCGCAAGCTGCCACAGACGATCCGTTCGAGGCAGTTGCGCATGTCGTACGTGTCGATCGGCGCCGCGACGATCGTCCCTGGCGCGAGCCCCGGCGCGATGCCGTCCTGCGGCCGCCCGAGGAAGAGGTTGCGGAAGTACGCCTCTTCGCCGTCGCGTCCCCACGAAAGAATCTCGGAATGCTCGCCGGCTTCGATCGAGAAGCCGCACACGTCGGTCGCGTTGTAGAACTCTTCCGCTTCGCGCAGCGCGACGACGGTGTCGGTGCCGAAATAGACGAGCAAGTGCGCGAGGCCGAGGATGCGCGCCGTTTCGACGGACGGAAGTCCGCGGAACGCGAAGTCGTGCAGCGAGAAGTCCTGTTTGGCATCCGGGTTCTCCGCGCTCTGCTCGAACGCCGCGGCGCGCGCGAAGCGGACCGAACCGGATTTCGTCTCGACGGTCGTCGGCGCCCAGACCTGCTGCAAGACCGATTCGAGGTAGGTCGGCAGCCAGTACGCGTCCGGGTCCGTGTTCACGACCTGCATGAGCACGTTGTGAACCGGAATGTCGAGCCCCTCGGGCACCGCGCGAATCTCGACGGGAAGCCGGCCGCCGTGGACGTCCACGATGCGCCGCCAGCCCTTCTCGTTGAAACTGTCGGGGCGCACGTGCCGCGCGAAGTCGGCGGCCGCCTGATCGACGTGCGCGTGCGTGATCGGCGTGAGGAGGTGCCGCTTGATGATCGACTGGAGCCCGAAGAAGCGGCTGAACGAGTAGATTTTCGCGCTGCGCGCTTCGAGGTATTCGCTGATCCGCTGCGTGCCGGGACGCATCTGCTTCCAGTGCGAGAGTTTGTACGAGTCGGTCAGGAAGATTGGGTTCTCGGCCGCGAAGTAGCGCACGCCGCCGAAGGTCGCGCTGGGATCGCTCTTGCGAGACATCGTATCCATGATGTGAGAACCTCTCCTTACGCCGTTCCGAGCATCGAACGAATGATGTGGCCGTGGTCTTCGAAGCACGCGCGCGGGGTGATCGAGCCGACCGGGATCCAGGTGGCTTCGGCGGCGTCGTCGGCGCCTTTGATCTTCGGCAGCTGCGGCTCGGCGAGGTCGAACCGGAAGACGTTGGTGATCGTGCGCCCGCGCACGGAGCGGAACGGATCGTCGAAGACGCGCGCGGCGTTCTTGTTCACGCACGAGCGCACGAGCACGCGCGGCGGTACGTCGATCGTCGTCTCTTCGCGCAGCTCGCGCACGCAGGCGTCGAAGAGCGTTTCCTCCGGGCGGATGAACCCGCCCGGCAGCGCGAAGAGCCCTTTGCCCGGCATCTCGCCGCGCACGACCATCAGCACGTGACCGTTGCACGTGACGAGCGCGTCGACCGTCGTGAACGTCACCGGGTACGGCGTGTCCGCCCACTGCGCGCGATAGTTCCGCACGTGTTCGACTTCTTCGACGATGCGCGCGAACGGCGCGGTGCGCCAGATGCGGTCGAGGTGGCCGCGCACGCTGGGCGGCATCGCGTCGGCCATCTCGCCGAACGGGCTCAGCTGATCGCTCGACCCGTCGAGAACGTGGGCGAAGGCACGTTCGCGGATGCGCGTCGAGGACAGCAGCTCGTCGCGGCTGCTGCGCACGCCTTCGACGTCGACGCTGCCGAACTTGGGAAAGATGCGCAGGTAGTAGGAGCTGTTGTCCTTGTTGTGCCCGATGAGCCCGACGTTCGAGCCCGTCCCGGCCGGTAGATCCTCGGCGATCGTCTCATAGACCGTCGCCTGCACCTCCGCCGTCCACGCGTCGTCGGCGTAGACGTGATCGTCGAGCGGCTTGATGATGACGCGCGCCGCCGGCTTCACGCCGTGCTCGTCGAACGCGTCCATCTCGGCGACGGCGTCGCTGATCATGCGCTGCCGCTCTTCGTAGGAAAACGGATTGCGCGCGCTGCGCGCGGCGTTCGCGGAGCCGACGAGCACGAGCACGTGCCGCGCCGACTTCAGTGCTTCGCGGATGACCGCGATGTGCCCGAAGTGCAAGGGCTGAAAGCGCCCCACGAATACGAGCAAATCGAACGTAGCGGCCCCGCCGCTCGCTGTTTTCATCGTGATGACCTCCATCACTGTCCCGGCTGCTCGGGTCTCTCCCGACCGGAACGCCCTCAGTATAGCGCCTGCTTCCGCTCCCGTAAAGGGGGCGCTCGGAAGCCGGCTCGAGGGTCAGCCGGCGGTGGAAACCGCCGGCTCCGCCAGGTGCAGCACGGACGCCGTGTCGGTGCGGATCTGGCGGCAGAGGTCGGTGTCGTCCGCGATCGAGCGGCCGTAGGAGGGGATCAGTTGCTGGAGGCGCGGGGTCCAGCCCGGGAGCTGGTCCTTGAAGCAGCGCGCGAGCACGTCGAGCATGATCGCGACGGCGGTCGATGCGCCCGGTGATGCGCCGAGAACCGCGGCGAGCGAACCGTCGCCGCTCGCGACGACTTCGGTGCCGAACTGCAGCACGCCGCCCGCCTTCGCGTCGGGCATGATGACCTGCACGCGCTGGCCCGCGACGGCGAGTTCCCACTCGGCCTGCTTCGCGTTCGGGAAATACTCTTGCAGCGAGGCGAAACGCTGGCTCGGTTTGAGCATGACCTGGCCGATGAGATATTTCGTCAGGTCCATGTTGTCGCGGCCGACGGCGAGCAGCGGTCCGATGTTGTCGGGCTTGATCGCGAGGAACAAGTCCGCGTTCGAGCCGTGCTTGAGGAACTTCGTCGAGAAGCCGGCGTACGGGCCGAACAGCAGCGCACGGTTGCCGTCGATCACGCGCGCGTCCAAGTGCGGGACCGACATCGGCGGCGTGCCGACCGACGCCTTGCCGTAGACCTTCGCGTCGTGGCGATCCGCCAGCGCAGGAACGTCGCAGCGCAGCCACAGGCCGCTCACCGGGAAGCCGCCGAACCCGCGCCCTTCGGGGATTCCGGACTTCTGGAGCAGCGGCAGCGCGCCGCCGCCGGCACCGAGGAACACGAATCGGGTGCTCAGGCGCTGCTTGCGGCCGCTCGCGCGGTCTTTCGCCTCGACCGTCCAGCGGCCGTTCTCACGTTTCACGTCGGTGACTTCGTGACCGTAGCCGACGGTGAATGTCGGCTTCGTCGCGAGATGAGCGATCATCAGCCGCGTCAGCGCACCGAAGTCGACGTCGGTGCCGCTGACCATGCGCGTCGCGGCGACGGTCTCGTTCGGATCGCGCCCTTCCATCACGAGCGGCATCCACCGCGCGAGCTCGGCATGATCCTCCGCGTACTCCATCCCCGTGAAGCAGTGGTGCGCGCTCATCGCTTCCCAGCGCTTGCCCAAGAACGCGACGTCCGCCGCGCCGCGCACGAAGCTGATGTGCGGAACCGAATGGATGAACGCGTCGGCGTCGGGGATCGCGCCGCTGCGCACGAGCGACGCCCACAGCTGGCGCGAGAGATCGAACTGCGTGTTGACCTTCAGCGCGCGCGAAATGTCGACCGAGCCGTCCGCCCGCTGCGGCGTGTAGTTCAGCTCGCACAGCGCGGCATGCCCGGTCCCGGCGTTGTTCCAGGCGTTCGAGCTTTCTTGCGCCGCGCCGCCGCGCTCCTCGAGCAGGACGATGCGCAAGTCCGGCTGCAGCTCCTGGAGCAGCACGGCCAGGGTCGCGCTCATCACGCCGGCCCCGACGAGGACGACGTCCGGCTGAGGATTCAGTGGAGGTGCCGCGGTCACGATTTCCCTGATTTTACCGCAGGCGCGAGCACTCCCTCGGCTGCGAGAATTGTCGCACCCCGTGTTCGCGATCCACGCGCCGTTGTGCTTGACGTGATGCACGACGTTCCAGTCGCCGACTTCGAAGTCGAATCGTGCGAACGTCCGCCGTCGCCGCAACGACGGTCGATGTTGCCGAACGCACCGACGCGCGAGTTGAATGCGCCGGTCGGAGCAGCCATCGCAACAGCAATGGAACGGCCGGGCAGGCCTAGATTTTCTTGGTCTAGTCTGGTAGACTAAACCCATGAAGACGGTCAACATGCACGAAGCGAAGAGCAATCTCTCCGGCTTGGTCAGAGAGGTGCGCGAAGGGAGCGAGCGCGAGATCGTCATCTGCCTTGCTGGGCGACCTGCAGCCAAGCTGGTGCCCGTCGCAGGACCTCCGCGCCGGCAGTTGGGCATCGATCGAGGGTTGATTGCCATCGCACCGGACTTTGACGCAGCCAATTCGGAGATAACGGCGCTGTTCGAAGGACCGTGAGTGTGCGGTTGTTGCTTGACACGCACACGTTCTTATGGGCCGCTGGAAATCCTGACCAACTGCGGCCCGAAGCGCGCGACGCTATCGAAGACAGCGCGAACGAGGTATTCGTCTCCGCCGCTGTTGCCTGGGAAATCACCATAAGGGTGGCGCTCGGCAAGCTTACCGTTCCGTCGGCCCCCGCGGTGTGGTTTCCGGCACGCGCGCGTTCCTCGGGCTTTCAAGTTCTCGATATTACCGCAGCACATGCGCTCGCAGTCGGCGGCTTGCCGGATGTCCACAAGGACCCCTTCGATCGCATCATGATCGCGCAGGCGCAACTTGAAGGACTGACATTCGTGACGCGGGATCCTGAAAATCAAAAGTATCCCATCCGGGTGCTGGAAGCATAAGTCGAACGGTTTCAGAGGAAACACCGGCACGCCGCTAGCAGCACGTCTGCGTGGTCGTCCACCTGATCGATGGCACCTACGAGCTGTTTCGCCACTATTTTGCGATGCCGTCGCAGCGCGACGCAGAGGGTCGCGAGATCGCGGCGGTGCGCGGCGTGCTGGCCTCGATCCGCAGCCTCTTTCGCGAGGGCGCGACGCACGTCGGCGTCGCGACCGACCACATCATCGAGTCGTTCCGCAACCGCATGTGGGCGGGCTACAAGACCGGCGCCGGCGTCGAGCCTGCCCTTCTCGCGCAGTTTCCGCTGCTCGAAGAGGCACTCGAGGCCGCGGGAATCGTCGTCTGGCCGATGATCGAGTTCGAGGCCGACGACGCGCTAGCATCGGCCGCTGCGATCGCGGCGGCCGACTCGCGCGTCGAGCAAGTCGTCATCTGCACACCCGACAAGGACCTCGCGCAGTGCGTGCGCGGCAAGCACGTCGTTCAGCTGAATCGCCGCGCGCGCACGCTCATCGACGAAGCAGGCGTCGTGGCGAAGTTCGGCGTCCCGCCCGCAAGCATTCCCGACTATCTCGCACTCGTCGGTGACGCCGCGGACGGTTATCCCGGCTTGCCGGGATGGGGCGCGAAGTCCACGGCCGCCGTGCTGCAGCGATTCGCCCACATCGACGCGAT
>JAFAMK010000340.1 GCA_019233415.1 Vulcanimicrobiota bacterium | reverse complement strand
CGGCTGGTGGATGCGCTGCCGCCTACGGCGGGCAGCCCTGCTGCATCCACTGGTTGAAGAGGTCGATGTTCTTCTGCGGCCACGGCCCTTCGGGCGGCGGCGGCATGAAGTTCTGCTTCGCGGTGAGCTTCTGGTAGATGATCGTCGAGGCGCCCTTCACCGTGTCGTAGTCGGTGAGGTCGAGGCCCTCGTTGTTCATGTGGTTGATGTCGGTCTGGGTGAAGAGCGGCAGGATGTTCGCTTTGAAGCTGACCGTCTGTGTGCTCATTGGGTGGTGACTCCGATCAGTAGTGAACGAGAGAGCGGTTGTGGATGACCTGCATCGCCCCTTGCGGTGCGGCCGTCGGCGGCGTTTCCGGCGCCTGGACGGCGCCGCGTGCCATGATGACGCTGAAGTCGCCGCCGGGGTGCTGCCCCTGGCTGCCGTGACAGCCCATGCAGCCGCCCATGTTGTACCCCGAGCCGGCGACGAAGGTGTTCTGGTGGATGACCGGTGACGAGATTCCGAAGTGCGCGTTGTAGTCGCTGCGGGTGTTGTTCAGCAGCACCAGGCCGCCGCTGAACTCCTGCAGCACGATGTTCGTCTCGACGACGCCGTTGGCGAGCATGTAGCTCGCCGGGTTCATCCCCGTCGTGGGATCATTGCCCTTGTAGATGCCGGCATAGTTCTTGTCGATCGGCTCGTACTGCACGTTGATCAGCTTGTAGTGCTGCCACGGTGAGGTCGTGATCCCGTGCGCCGCGTCGTACGCGGAGAGCCCGTTGTGCGCGGCGGCGTTGATCGCGATGATCTCGGGCGGGATCGGGTTGTCGCGCGAGTTCACGCAGATGTACCCGCCGCTGGGCGGAGCGCCCGGTGGCGGCGGTGTCGGCAGTGCGGTCTCTTGGAAGTAGAGTTCATAGGCGGGGCGCTGCGCGACGCTCGCGGTGCAGAACGGCGCGGACGCGGGCGTGAGCGCGACCGACGGGAACGGGAAGCCTTTCGCCGAGTCGGTGAACTGTTCGGTCGGCGTCGTCGGGCACGGCGTCGCCTGGCCGGCCGCGCAGGGCTGCGGCGTCACGCCGGGTGAGAGCCCGCCGTCGTCGTCCTCGACGTGCTGCCCGGATGAGGTCAGCAGGTTGTCGGCCTGCTCGAACGTCGCGTAGATGAAATACGGCGCGCTCGGCGTCTTCTGGATGATGTGCAGCGCGACGAGCCCGAACGTCGCCTGCTGATAGCACGGGTTGCCCGAGCCGTTCTGCTCGTAGTAGCGCGCGAGCGCAGTGTGGAAGCGCGACGGATCGTCGCCGGGCCCGAGCAGACGCCACGCGGCCTTCACCTCCATCGTGCCGTTCGGGAAGCTGACGAGCGTCGTGCTTCCAGCCGGCGGGTCGGCACTGTTCGCCGCGACGTACGCCGCGGTCGCGCCGACCGGCGCGGAATACGGCGGCGGCGTCACGCCGGGAGACGGCGTCGCGTTTTGATTCGGCAGGCCCCACCACTGGTTGGCGGCGACGTACGTGTATTCGGTGCGATTCGCTTTCGCGAGGAAGCGGATCAGCTGCGGCTGGCTGTTCCCCGGCGCGGTCTGCGGCGCGGCGCCGGCGTACATCGCGTCGAGCGTGATCTGATCGGTCTCGTCGAGATTGATCCACGCGGTCGTCGGCGCCGGCGTCCCGCACGGCGGGATCGGCCCGTTCTGATAGTCGTACTGCGGGAGCGCGTCGTACCCGAACGACGGATCGGGACTGCTGCCCGGCGTCGGCGTCGCCGGCGGGACGCCCGGATAGCCCGGTGGCGTCGCGGCCGGCGCGGGCGGGTTCGGCTGGCCCGGGAAGATCTCGACCTTGCCGCGGAACGTCTCCCACACCAGCGGCCCCGTGCACTTCGGATCGCCGAACGCGCACGACGGCGAGTAGGTGTCGCGCTGGCCTTGATTGCCGGTCTGCGCGACGGCGGGCCAGTTGAGCGCGAAGAACTCTTGCCAGGCGAAGGTCGCCGCTTGCGCGAGCGACGCCGACGGTGCCGCCGTCGGCAGCTCGGTCGGCGCGATCGGCCCGACCGTGATCGCCGGCGCGGGCGTCGCCGCCGCGGCGAGCGAGCCATGCGGCGTCTGCGAACCGCCGAGCACCAGAACGACGAGTGCGATCACCGCGACGAGCACGGCGGGCGCGAGCAATCGAGACGGACGCGGAGCCATGAGGGAACCTCCTCTGCCGGGTCGAGCAACGTGCCAGCAGAATGGAGGACGGTGGCTACACCCGACACCCCCCGGCCGCGTTCGTACCCTCGGTATCGCCGATGATACGCGATCCGGATACGCTTGACAAGCTAGGCGAGTCGGGGGTCCCGGACGAGGCGCGACTGCGGTCGTTCAGCGGCGCCGCGCCGTCGTGGCTGCTTCCGCGCGTTGCTCGACCGCGGTCAGCCGGCGCTCGACGGCGTCAAGTCGCGCGAGCACGTCGGACGCCTCGCCGAAGGCGAGATAGTAGGGGTCGACGTGGAGCGCCTGGGCAAGCCGAAGCCCGACCATCAATGATGGGCTCTTGATGTAGCCGGTCTCGAACTGGCGCAACGTCGCCTGCGAGATGCCGATCAGCGGCGCAAGGCTCGATACCGCAATCCCTTGTTCTTCGCGCAGCCTTCGCAGCCGGTCGCCAAACGGCTCGCTCAACGCCGGACTCCCTTGCCAACTGGGAAACCGGCGACACATAGTAGAATACTATTGCGTGATCCGCTGCCGCATGGTACGATCCCAGCGAGGTGATCGCGCAGGCTCCTCAAGCACGGGGAGCAGCGCGTCGCGTTGCTCCGATGGCGGCTTTCACGGTGTTGCGGCGGCCTTCGTCGCGCGGTTCAGTAGTATCCTACGGTTCAGGAGGCCTGATGACCGTCACGCTTCGTATCTCGTTCGCGGTTCTGCTCGGGTGCCGGCCGTGTTCGCGCGGCGTACGGCTCACGGTCGCCGTAACGCGTCGCTGAGGAGCGCGCGCAGGTCGCGCATCGAAGACCCTCCGTCTAGCGCGCTTCTTGCTGCCCGGATCGCGCTCCGGCGAAGGAATTTTTCGTCGCGGCAGGGCAACCTTCTGTTTCTGGTATATTGTATGCCAGATACAGCGCCCGGAGGATCAACGCGGCGATGGCCGGCTTGGCTTTGGCAGCGATTCGGTCGGACGTGAGCATCTCGGTTCAAGTCTATGAAGCGATCCGAGCTGCGATTACGGCGACCAACCTATACGAGATCGACGAAAGCGATCTGAGACTCGACGAACGGGAGCTGGCGGCGCGCCTCGGCGTGAGCCGCACGCCGATCCGTGAGGCATTGGTGCGCCTCGAACACGAGGGGCTCGTCACCAGCGTACCGCGGCGCGGCTACTACATCGCGCGCAAGAGCAAGGCCGAGCTGATCGAGGTCATCATCGTGTGGGCGGCGCTCGAGAGCATGGCCGCGCGGCTGGTCTCGCAACGCGCCTCCGATGCGGCGATCGCGTCGCTGCGCGAAATCTTCGCGACGTTCGACGGCGAGAAGCTCGCCGCGCACATCGACGAGTATTCGGACGCGAACCTGCGCTTCCACGCGCGGATCATCGAGCTGTCGGGCTGCGACGTGCTACGTCGCACGGCCGACGGCATCCTGATCCACGTGCGGTCGATTCGCCACCGCACGATCGGTGAGGACCACCGCTTCGAGCGCTCGATCGTCGACCACATGCACATCATCGAAGCCCTCGAAGCGCGCGATGAAGAACTCGCCGCGCGCCTCGTCCGCGACCACGCGCTCGCGCTCGCCGCGCACGTCGACGCGAACGACAACGACCTCTAAACTGCCCACAGAGGGGAGGCCTTCATGGCCCAGACCGCACCGGCCGCGACCGACCTTCCGAAACTCGACGCCGATCAGCCGCCGCAGACGATCTCCGGCGGCCACTTAGTCGCGAAGGCGCTGAAGAACGAGGGGATCGACGTCATCTTCACGCTCTGCGGCGGTCACATCATCGACATCTACGACGGCTGCGAGTCGGAAGGCATCAAGATCATCGACGTGCGCCACGAGCAGGTCGCCGCGCATGCGGCGGACGGCTACGCGCGCGTCACGGGCAAACCAGGCTGTGCGGTCGTGACGGCGGGGCCGGGGACGACGAACGCGGTCACCGGCGTCGCGAACGCGTTCCGCGCCGAGAGCCCGTTTCTGCTGATCGGCGGTCAGGGCGCGCTGAACCAGCACAGGATGGGCTCGCTGCAGGATCTCCCGCACGTCGAGATCATGAAGCCGATCACCAAGTTCGCGTCGAGCGTCGTGACGACCGAACGCGTCGCCGACATGGTCGCGATGGCGTTCCGCGAGGCGCACAACGGCTCGTTCGGGCCGTCGTACCTGGAGATCGGGCGCGACATTCTCGACGGCCGTGTCCCGCTGGAGAAAGCGGTGATCCCGCAGGCCGGCCACTACCGCGCGTCGACGAAGTCGGTCGGCGACCCGAACGCGGTCGAGGCGCTCGCCGACATCCTCGTGCGCGCGGAGCGGCCCGCCGTGCTGTTCGGGCAGCAGACGTGGACGTGCCGCGCGACCGAGGCGGCGCATGCGTTCGCGCGCACGTTCAACATTCCGGCGTACATGAACGGCGCCGGCCGCGGCACGTTCGCGCCGACCGACCCGCACGGGTTTCAGCTGACGCGCGGCTACGCGTTCGGCAAGGCCGACGTCATCGTGATCGTCGGGACGCCGTTCGACTTCCGCATGAGCTACGGCAAGCGCCTCAAGGCGCCGACGGTCGTGCAGATCGACATGAGCTA
Source organism: Vulcanimicrobiota bacterium (assembly GCA_019233415.1). Taxonomy (GTDB): domain Bacteria; phylum Vulcanimicrobiota; class Vulcanimicrobiia; order Vulcanimicrobiales; family Vulcanimicrobiaceae; genus Vulcanimicrobium. The sequence continues at coordinate 203 of JAFAMK010000340.1, read as the reverse complement.
CGCCACGGTCGGGAAGAACCGCGACATTTCGCTGGGGCTCGTCGGCGACGTCGGTGCGATCCTGCGCGCGGTGACCCAGGCCGCGTCGGGCCGCCTGCAGGACGGCGCCGCGCGCCGCCAGCCGTGGCTCGACGAGCTGCGCGCGGAGGAGAAGAAGCTCGCCGAAGCGCGGCTGCCGAGCATCACCAGCGACGCGACGCCGA
>JAFAMK010000286.1 GCA_019233415.1 Vulcanimicrobiota bacterium | reverse complement strand
GTCGTACACCGTCGTGCCGGCGACGGCGAGCGTGTACGTGTCGGGGTTGAGCGAGAGGAACGTGTAGTGGCCGTTCGCGTCGGCCGTCGTCGTCGTGGTCTGGGAGGGGCTCTGCGCGGTGATCTTCGCACCGCTGATCGGTTGATTCGTCGTCGCGTCCACGACGGTCCCCGTGATGGTCCCCGTTGTGCCTGCCAGAACGCCGGTCGTTGCCTGGAGCACGAGCCCGAGGGTCACGAGGACGGCCAAGATCGCGCGCTTCATCGGAGCGTGTGTCATGTGCACCGTCCTTATGCGGGAAAGGAGAACCCGGCCGGTCCCGTGACCGGCCCGGCATCCTTATGGCTTTGCAGGTCCAGCTAAGGTTCCGTTAAGCATATGGATAGCCCTAGGCCGTCTCCACAAGCCGAGAGGCGGGCGGGCGCTTTTCCGGAACGGGGTCGCGTGCCGACGTATCGGCTGGTCGTCGAGTACGACGGAAGCGCGTTTCACGGACTGCAGTTTCAGCCGGACCTCCGGACCGTCGCCGGCTCGCTCGAAGCGGCGCTCTCGCGGCTCTTCCACGAGCCGGTGAAGATCACGGCGGCCGGGCGGACCGACGCCGGGGTCCACGCGACCGGGCAGGTCGTCTCGTTCGCGGCGGCGCGTGACTTCCCGATCGGGCGGCTCATCCTCGCCATCAACGGGACGACGCCGAGCGACCTCGTCGTGCGCGATGCGCAGGTCGTGCCCGACGGCTTCTCGGCGCGGTTCGACGCGCTCGAGCGCGCGTACGACTACCTCATCCTGAACCGCGGCTTTCCGTCGGCGGTCTGGCGCGCGCGCGCCTGGCACGTCGCGCGCCCGATCGACGACGCGCGCTTTCTCGCCGCCGCGGCGCCGCTGCTGGGCGAACACGACTTCGTCACCTTCTGCGGCGAAGCGCCCGAGCGCGGGACGACGGTGCGCGAGCTGCGTGCAATCGACCTGACGCGGCACGACGAGTTGCTGCGCGTCACCGTACGCGGCAACGCGTTCCTGCACCGCATGGTGCGCGTGCTGGTCGGAACGCTCGTCGGCTGCGCGACCGGCTACCGCGACGTCGACTTCGCGCGCCGCGCGCTCGAGGCGCGCGACCGCGCCGCGGCCGGCGCAACGGCGCCGGCTCACGGCCTCTACCTCGCCGGCGTGCGCTACGCCGGCTTCGACTCGTACCGCCCGGTCACGCTCGCGCCGTAGCGCGCGCGATCAGCCCCGGCCGCGGGCGGCGCCGGTGAGGCGCGCGACCTCCTGGCTCGCGCCGATCGTCTTGTCCGTCCCGGTGATCGTCGTGACGCGCTCGCGCAGCGTGTGCGCGATGTCGTCGATCCCGCTCGCCGCGTCGCGCGACGACGCGCCCGCGGCGCCCAGCGCGCGCGTCGCCTCGGCGATGCGGTCGTAGGCCGACTTCTGCCGCGCAACCGCGGAATGCACCGTCTCGGTCAGCCGCTGCATCGACGCGATCGTCGTGACGATGTTCTGGTTCGAGATGTCCTGTTCTTCGAGCGACCGCGCGGCTTCGCGCATCAGCAGGTTCATCTGCTCGACCGAGTTCACGATCGCCGACGAGCCGGCGGCCTGTTCGCGCGCAGCGGTCGAAATCTGTTCGATCAGGCGGTTCGCTTCCGCGACCGCGCCCGAGATGTCGGCGATCGCGCGGCCGGCGACGTCGGCCATCTGCAGGCCGCTCTCGGCCTTGTTCCCCGACGCCGTCGTCGACTTGACGACCTGCTCGGTCTTGGCCTGAATGTCCTTGATCAGCGTGCCGATCTCGCGCGTCGACTGCGCGGAGTTCTCGGCGAGCTTGCGCACTTCGTCGGCGACGACCGCGAAGCCGCGGCCGTGCTCGCCGGCGCGCGCCGCTTCGATCGCGGCGTTCAGCGCGAGCAGGTTCGTCTGGTCGGCGATCGCGTCGATGACCTCGACGATGTTGCCGATCCGCTCCGACGCCGAACCGAGTTCCTGCATCTTGGCGACGACCGAGCCGATGTCGTTCGCGATCTCGCGCGTCGAGCTGACGAGCCGTTCGACGGCGATGCCGCCGTCGCGCGCCTTGCGGTCGGCTTCGAGCGAGAGCGTCGACGCCTCGCGCGCGCTTCCGGCGACCTGGCTGATCGAGACCGCCAGTTCTCCGATCGCGGAGCTGACGCTGTTGACGGTGTCGGCGAGGCCGCCGATGTTGCCGCTGACGAGCCGGATCGACGAAACCGTCTCCTCGATCGCCGCCGACGAGTCGCCGACGCTGCGGGCCAGTTCGGTCACCGCGTCGTTCGCGGTCCCGAGGCTGGAGGTGGCGTCGCCTACGGCGTTGGTGGCGGAGGCGACCGCGCCGTCCTGGGCGCGGAGCGCGGCGGCGACCCGGCCGTGGCGTTCGACGACCTCGTCGACCGCCGGCCCGAGCGCGGCGATGCTACCGACCCGCTGCCGGGAGTTGACCAGCGCCGTGACGACCTCGTCGAGGCTCTCGGCCCCGGCGATGTCGAGGGCGCCGCGCACCGCGGCGCGCTGAGCCTTGGCGGCTCCCGCCGCCCGGCGAGCGGCGATGAGGCAGACGAGCGCGGCGGCCAGCCCGGCCGCCGCGAGGATCACGAGAACGGTATCGAGCGAGGTCACGGACCTGCGTACTCCCCAGTCGGACGGCGGCGGCGACCCGGGCGGTTCTCCCACCGGCGGGCCTCCTGTTGTATCGGTCGGCCGGGCGGCGATTCCACGGCAGCTCAGAAAATCCGGCCGAAACGGCGCTCCCGTCACCCTGAGCTTGTCGAAGGGCGAAAGGGAGGCGGCCGCGGTTGACTTCCCGGGGTGCTGGCCCGTATACTGCGTAGGTTGCCGCGGCCTCGCCGTGGCGTCCTTGCCTTTCCGACGGACCCCATGCGCACATATCAGCAGAAGACGGCCGAGACTCAGCACGATTGGTACATCGTCGACGCGACGGGGCAGCGCCTCGGGACGCTCGCGGTGCGTATCGCGCGCGCGCTCTCGGGCCGCACCAAGCCGACCTGGACCCCGCACATCGACGACGGCGACCACGTGGTCGTCATCAACGCGGACAAGGTCGAGCTGTCGCCGCGGAAGTGGACCCAGAAGGTCTACCATCGCCACTCCGGTTTCCCGGGCGGTCTGCGGACCGAAACCGCGGCCCAGGTGCGCGAGAAGTACCCCGAGCGCCTCATCGAGCGCGCCGTCCGCGGGATGCTGGCGACGAACCGCATGCGCGACGTTCAACTCGGTCGCCTCAACGTGTACGCCGGTTCGGACCATCCGCACACGGCGCAGAAGCCGGAGCCGCTCACCTGATGCAGACCTCGCCTGACTTTTTCAACGGAACCGGTCGCCGCAAGCGCGGGATCGCGCGCGTTCGTCTGACGCTCGGTCAGGGCGTCATCACCGTCAACAAGAAGCCCGTGGACGAGTATTTCCCGCGGCCTTCCCTGCAGCAGATCGTGCGGCAGCCGCTCGACGTGACGCAGTCGCTGTCCCGGTTCAACGTCGATGTGAAGTGCGAAGGGGGCGGCGTTTCGGGGCAGGCTGGCGCGGTGCGGCATGGGATTGCGCGGGCGCTCGTAGAGATGGACGAGTCTCTGCGGGAGCCGTTGCGGCGGAATGGGCTGCTGACGCGTGATCCGCGGGAGAAAGAGTCGAAGAAGTACGGGCGTAAGAAGGCTCGTAAGCGGTTTCAGTTCTCGAAGCGCTGATTTGCGATTGTGGTGGGTCGCGGGACGCGACACCACCGCAGCGGACACGCGAGGCCCGGGCATCCTGCCCGGGCCTCGCTGCGTCTGAGCGGCGCTCCCGCGCATCCTGCGCTCCGCTGGCTCAGAGCGTCCGCTGCGGTGGTGTCGCGTCCCGCGACCTCGGCACGATGTGTGCGTTAGGGGGTTGTTACGACAGTCGTCGTGCTGAGGGGGGAGCCGACTTGGGTTAGGGTCATTTCGATGCCGCCGGTCCAGCCCGCGACGAGGTTGTAGATCAGGGCTTCGATGATGCCGCCGACGAAGCCGGCGACCGCGTAAAAGATCGGGAAGATGATGATCGAGAGCCAGCCGAAGTTTGGGAAACCGCTGCTGCTGGCCATCGAGCCGGCGGCGGTGCTTGCGATTGCGAAGATGACGCCGGCGATCAGGCCGAAGATCGCGGCGAGGACCGCGTAGACGATGGCAAACTGAACCGGGTTGATGTTGCTGATCCGCACGCGCATGGTGGGTCGATCCTCTTAGGGACGTTAGCGAGGTGCGTGTCCCTTAAGAGGGAGGGCCTGTTGGTCCTCTTCGTCGGTCAGGTGATCGCGTGGATCGTGACCGGGTCGGCTTTGCCGCGGATTTTCGCGATGAGTTTTTCGGCGGCGGGGCGTTCGCGCAGGCGCTGGAAGGTGCGGTCGTCGATGTAGGTGCGGCCGGTTGGGGCGGCGCCCTGGAGGCGGCTGGCGAGGTTCGCGGCGTCGCCGATGACGGTGTAGTCCATGCGTTTCGGGCTGCCGATGTGACCGGCGACGACTTCGCCCGTGGCGATGCCGATGGCGAGCTGGAGCGGCTTGCCGTCGGCTTGGATCGCGGCGGCGGCGTGGTGGAGCGCCGCCGCGACGGCGAGTGCGCGTGCGGCGTCGTCGTCGCGCACGCGCGGCGGGCCGAACACGACCATCAAGCCGTCGCCGTAGAATTTGTCGAGCAGGCCGTCGTGTTCGAAGATGATCTGGACGGCGGCGCTGAAGAATTGGTTCAGGATCTCGACGACGCGTTCGGCGTCGAGGCGGTCGGCGAGTTCGGTGAAGCCGCCGATGTCGGCGAAGAGAATCGTTGCGGTTGCGCGTTCGCCGCCGAGTGCGACGCCGCCGGGCGCGCGCATCAGCTGTTCGACGACGTGCGGTGCGAGGTAGCGCGCGAATGCGTCTTGGATGGCGCGGCGTTGTTCGACGTCGGCGGCGTGCAGGCGCTCGAGCTTGCGGCGTTCCGTCAGGTCGGTGACGGCGATCGCCCAGCCGTGGCGCGACGTGCCGTCGGGGAGGTCGACCGGTGCGATGCGGACTTCGAGGGCGAGCGTGCCGCGTGTCGGGTGATTCGCTTCGAGTTCGGCGGGTTTTGACGGCAAGGCGTCGCCGGCGAGGAGGGTCGTGATGCCGGGGATGAGTGCTTCGAGCGCGCGGGCGGGACGGCCGATCATCGTCGTGCCGTTGACGCCGAACGTGTCGGTGGCGGCGTCGTTGAAGCTCGCGATCGTGCCGTGGCCGTCGACGGTGATGACACCGTTCGTGATCGAACCGAGGACGCGCGCCTGCAACTGTTCGAGGCGGCTGATTTCGACGACTTGTGCGCGCAGCGCGTCGAACAGGCGCGCGTTCTCGATTGCGAGCGCGGCTTGATTGGCGAATGCGGTCAGCAGGTCGGGATCGTGCGGTGAGAAGAGGCCGGGCGTGATGCGGGAGTCGAGGTAGACGACGCCGATCGTGCGCGACTTGATCGCGAG
>JAFAMK010000145.1 GCA_019233415.1 Vulcanimicrobiota bacterium | reverse complement strand
TCGGCGCGACGGCGTGCGACCTCGACGAAGTGCCGCGCGCGACGATCTACGTCAACGCGACGCCGGTCGGCATGCAGGGGCAGCCGCAGCGCTCGCTGCTGCCGCGCGACGCGCCCGCCGGCGCAACCGCCTTCGACCTCGTCTACGTCCCCGAGCAGACGCCGTTTTTGCTCGACGCGAAGATGCGCGGCTTGCGCACCGTCTCGGGGACGGCGATGTTCCGCGCTCAGGCGATCGCGACGTTCGAGCGCTGGTTCGGATTCGCGCCGAAGGAGCAGCTGGTATGAGCCGCTTGCGCTTCCTGACCGCCGGCGAGTCGCACGGGCCCGCGCTGGTCGGGATCATCGAGGGGATTCCGAGCGGACTGCGGATCGACGCCGAGATCCTGCTCGCGCAGGCGCGCCGGCGCAAGCTCGGCTACGGCCGCGGCAACCGCCAGAACATCGAGACCGACGAGGTGCGGATCGTCGGCGGCGTGCGGCGCGGCGTCACGCTCGGCAGCCCGATCGCGCTCGTGCTCGAGAACAAGGACCACGTGCGCTGGGCCGAGATCATGCGCGTCGATCCGCCCGACGACGACGCGCCGGTCGCGCGCCAAGTGCACGTGCCACGGCCCGGTCACGCCGACCGCATCGGCGGGATCAAGTACGCGTTCGACGACTTGCGCGACGTGCTCGAGCGCGCGAGCGCGCGCGAGACCGCGATGCGCGTCGCGCTCGGCACGGTCGCGCGCGCGCTGCTGGCGGAACTGGGCGTGACGCTGAGCAGCCGCGTCGTGCGGATCGGCCGCGCGGTCGACGAGACGCCGTGGCGCGACGTGACGCCCGACGAAATCGATAGCTCGCCGGTGCGCGCGCTTGATCCCGTCGCGGCGGTCGCGATGGTGCAAGAGATCGAGCACGCGAAGGCGGCCGGCGACTCGCTCGGCGGCGTCTTCGAAGTCGTTGCGCGCAATGTTCCGGTCGCGCTCGGCTCGTACGTGCAGTGGGACCGCCGGCTCGAAGCGGAAGTCGGCCGCACGTTCCTCGCGCTCAACGCGATCAAGGGCGTCGAGCTCGGACTCGGGTTCGGCGCCGCCGCGGTGCGCGGCTCGCAGGCCCACGACGAGTACGAGCCGGACGCCGACGCGCGCACGCGCTACCGCACCAACCGCGCCGGCGGCATCGAAGGCGGGATGACGACCGGACAGCCGATCGTCGTGCGCGCCGCGATGAAGCCGATCGCGACGCTGATGCAGCCGCTCGACTCGGTCGACCTGCGCACCGGCGAGGCGACGCGCGCGCACATCGAGCGCAGCGATACGTGCGCGGTCCCGGCCGCCGCGGTGATCGGCGAGTCGCTGCTCGCGCTCGTCCTCGCCGAGGCGATTCTCGACAAGTTCGGCGGCGATTCGCTCGACGAGCTGCGCGAACGCGTCAAACGCTGGCAGCATACGGTCCGTGCCCGGTAACGTCTACCTCTGCGGGCCGCCGGGAGCCGGGAAGTCGACGGTCGCGCCGCTCCTTGCCGCGCTATGCGGGCTCGACGCGGTCGACGTCGATGCGGTGATCGAGTCCGACGACGGCCGGCGCATCACGCAGATCGTCGAGGAGGACGGCGAACCAGCCTTTCGCGCGCGCGAACGCGCGATGATCGCCGCGTTCGCGCAGCGCGGCAGCGCGGTCGTCGCCCTCGGCGGCGGCGCGCTCGAAGATCCTGTGAACCGGCGCGTCGTCGAGACGAGCGGGGTCACGGTCTTCCTCGACGCGAGCCTCGCGACGTGCGAGCAGCGCACGGCCGAGGAAGCCGGAACGCGCCCGCTGCTGCGCACGCCGGGCGCGCTCGCGCGGCTGCACGCCGCCCGCCGGCCGACCTACCTGAATGCGGCGGTGCGCGTAGCCGTGGACGACCTCGCGCCTCACGACGCGGCACGCGCGGTCGACGCCGCATTGCGCGCCCAGCGCGTCGTGCACGTCGCGACGGCGAAGCCGTACGACGTCGCGATCAGCGCGCGCGTCCTCGACGATCTGCCCGAACGCACGCGTCCGCTCGACGGCGGCCGCGTCGTCGTCGTCACCGACGAGACCGTCGCCATACTCGGCGAGCGGATCGCCGCCGCGTACGAACGCGCGGGGATTCCAGCGAGCGTGCTCCCTGTGCGCGCCGACGAGTCGCTGAAGGCGCTCGACGCGCTCGCCGAACTCTACGCAGCGCTCGTGGAGCGGCGACTCGACCGGCGCGGGCTCGTCGTCGGCGTCGGCGGCGGAACGATCGGCGACGCGGTCGGCTTCGCCGCGGCGACGTTCCAGCGCGGCGTCCCGTACGTCGGCGTTCCGACGACACTGCTGGCG
>JAFAMK010000120.1 GCA_019233415.1 Vulcanimicrobiota bacterium | reverse complement strand
GGACCGATCAGGATCGCCAGGTCCTTCGTCATCTTCCCGGACTCGACGACGTCGACGCACACCTTCTCCAGCGTCTCCGCGAAGCGCGTCACGTCGGGCGTTCCGTCGACCTTGCCGCGGTGCGCGAGCCCGCGCGTCCAGGCGAAGATCGACGCGATCGGGTTGGTCGAGGTTTCGCGGCCCTTCTGGTGCTCGCGGTAGTGGCGCGTCACCGTGCCGTGTGCCGCCTCGGCTTCGATCGTCTTCCCGTCGGGCGTCATCAGCACCGACGTCATCAGGCCGAGCGAACCGAAGCCCTGCGCGACCGTGTCGGACTGCACGTCGCCGTCGTAGTTCTTGCACGCCCACACGAACGCGCCCGACCACTTGAGCGCCGAGGCGACCATGTCGTCGATCAGCCGGTGCTCGTAGGTCAGCCCGCGCGCGTCGAACTCCGCTTTGAACTCTTCGTCGAAGACCTGCTGGAAGATGTCCTTGAAGCGCCCGTCGTACGCCTTGAGGATCGTGTTCTTCGTCGACAGATAGACGGGGTAGTTGCGCAGCAGCCCGTAATTCATGCTGGCGCGCGCGAAGCCGCGGATCGACTCGTCGACGTTGTACATCGTGAGCGCGACGCCCGAGCCCTTGAACTGGAAGACCTCGCGCGTGACCGGCGCACCGCCGTCGGCCGGCGTGAACGTCACCGTCAGTTTGCCGGCGCCGGGGACGACGAAGTCGGTCGCGCGGTACTGGTCGCCGAACGCGTGGCGGCCGATCACGATCGGCTGCGTCCAGCCCGGGACGAGCCGCGGCACGTTGCGGCAGATGATCGGCTCGCGGAAGACCGTGCCGTCCAGCTCGTTGCGGATCGTGCCGTTCGGCGAGCGCCACATCTGCTTGAGGTGGAATTCCTCGACGCGCGCTTCGTCGGGCGTGATCGTCGCGCACTTGACGCCGACGCCGTACTCCTTGATCGCGCGGGCGGCGTCGAGCGTAACCTGGTCGTCGGTCGCGTCGCGGTGCTCGATCCCGAGGTCGTAGTATTTCAGGTCGACGTCGAGATACGGCAGGATGAGCTTGTCCTTGATGAAGCGCCAGATGATGCGCGTCATCTCGTCGCCGTCCAGCTCGACGACCGGGTTTACGACCTTGATCTTGTCCACAGCGCCCGCGTCTTTCCGCCCGGGCGGCCGGATGCCCTCGGCGGGCGGGCGGCCGGTGGGCGCGAAGAGCGCCGCGATGCGAGTCGTGAGCCTCTTGCCGAGCGCGACCGAGATCCTGTTCGGGATCGGCGCGGGCGACCAGGTCGTCGGCGTCACCCACGAGTGCGACTTCCCGGAGGAAGCACGCACGCGGCCCGCGCTGACGTCCTCGCTGTTCCCGGCCGAGCTGGACGCGGCGGGGATCGACCGGCACGTGCGCTCGCGCCTCCACTCGGGTTCCTCGCTCTACGGCCTCGACGACGCGAAGCTCGCCGCGCTCGAACCGGATTTGATCGTCACGCAGGAACTGTGCGCCGTCTGCGCCGTCTCGTACGAGATCGTCGACCGCGCCGCCAAGCGCCTGCGCCGTTCGAAAAGCTTAGGACAGGCTCAGATTGTCTCGTTGGAACCGTCTTCGCTCGAGGACGTCTTCGCGACGATCGCGTTCCTAGGCGACTTGGTCGGCGAACAGGAAGGCGCGACAGCGCTGCTCGCAAGTTTGCGCGCCCGTGTCGCTGCGCTACACGAGCGAACCGCCGCACGGCCACCCACACGCACGCTCGTCCTCGAATGGACCGAGCCGCCGATGAGTGCCGGCCACTGGACGCCGGGGCTCGTCGAGCTGGCCGGCGGCGAGCCCGTCCTCGGCAATCCCGGCGCGAACAGCCGCACCCTGCAGTGGGACGAGATCGCCGCGAGCGATCCCGAGGTCGTGATCGTGGCGCCGTGCGGCTTCAATCTCGACCGCGCCGACCACGAACTCGCCGCGCTCCCGCCCTCGAGCTGGGCAACGTTCGCGTCACTCCGCGCGACGCGCGAAGACCGCGCCTACGTCATGGACGGCAACGCCTACGTCAACCGCCCCGGCCCACGCCTCGTCGACACCGCCGAGTTGTTCGCCGCAGCAGTCGCGGGCGAAGAATCACCCGACCAACGCGCCCTACGCCGACTGCGCTAACGCCCAGACCCTACGTCGGCGTTGCGTCGAAGCGCTGCGCCGACTCGACGACCTCGCGGCGTGCGGACGCGGCGTCGTCCCAGCCACCGGTGCTCGTGTGCTTTCCTTCGAGCAGCTTGTACGTCTCGAAGAAGTGCTGAATCTTGCGCAGTTGGTGCGGAAAGATTTGCGTGAAGTTGTGGACGTCGGCATAGTCGGGCTCGCCGACCGGAACCGCGAGGACCTTGTCGTCGGGCTTGCCGTCGTCGATCATCTTCAGCAGGCCGATCGGGCGCGCGACGACGAGGCAGCCGCTGAACGTCGGCTCCGAGACGAGAATCAGCACGTCGAGCGGGTCGCCGTCGAGCGCGAGCGTGCGCGGCGCGAAACCGTAGTCGCCCGGATAGAAGATCGGGGAGTGCAGCGCGCGGTCGAGCATGAAGATGTCGAGCGACTTGTTGTACTCGTACTTGTTGCGCGAGCCGCTCGGAATCTCGACGATGACGTTGATCTCGTCGGGCGCGCGCTCGCCGAGCGGCAGATTCAGGCGGTTCTGGCGGGTCGCGAGGCTCACCGGCGTCGGGTTCCGCGCGGCGTGACGAGTCGCCTGGAGGTCCTTGCCAAGCCCGGCGCGCGAGCACCCGGGATCATCCGGCGCGGCGACGCGGTCGTCGTCGCGGTCCGCGAGCGGGCCGTCGAGGGCCGAGCCAACGACGCGCTGGTCCGCGCCGTTGCGGACTGGCTCGGCCTCGCCCCAAGTCGAGTCACGCTGATCCGCGGGGAGAGCGCCCGGCGCAAGCTGTTCATGGTGGACGGCATCGACGAAGCGGAACTGCGCGCGCGCGTCGCGGCGTTGCGCGAGGGATAGCCGGGCCGCCGCGACAAGTCGGTCCGTCCCACGACAACGAATGGAGCACGTTCGCCCATGAACCGGGTGCATCTGATTCGCGCCGGCGCGGCGCTCGCCGCCGCGCTCGCGCTCACCGCGGGTCCACTTGCCGCCGCCGACAAGCCGGTCGTGACCGTCTTCGCCGCCGCGTCGCTGCGCGAGGCGTTCGACGCCGCGGCACCGGCGTTCACGAAGGCGACCGGCTATCCCGTCCGCTTCTCCTACGGCGGCTCGGACACGCTCGTCGCGCAGCTGCTGCAGGGCGCACCGGCCGACGTCTTCGCTTCGGCCAACGAAGCGCAAATGAAGCGCGCACTCGACGCGAGCGCCGTCGTCGCGCCGCGCGACTTCGCGCGCAACCAGCTCGTCGTGATCGTCCCCGCGAACGACACCGCCGTCACAACGATCGCCGACCTCGGCAAGTCCGGCACGAAGGTCGTCCTCGCCGCACCGACGGTCCCCGTCGGCACCTACGCGCGCCAGGCCTTCGCAACGCTCGCGAAGGACGCCACGTACGGCACCGACTTCGCAACGCGCGTACAAGCGAACGTCGTCAGCGAAGAGACCGACGTCAAAGCCGTCGCGACGAAAATCTCCCTCGGCGAAGGCGACGCCGGCGTCGTCTACGCAACCGACGTCACGCCGTCGATCGCATCGAAGGTGAAGGTCCTACACTTCCCATCCGGCAGCGCGCCCGAAGCTACCTACCCGATCGCGGTCACGAAGAGCGCCCCGAACGCCGACGGCGCGCGCGCATTCGTCACGTTCATCACCTCGCCGCAAGGGCTCGCGTTCCTCAAAGCGCGCGGCTTCGAGGAATAACCCGTCAGCGGACGGTGAGGATGACGCGAAACGCCGTCGGCTGCAGAACGAGCGCGTTCTGCGGCAGGCTGCCGAACGGCGTCGGGTAGACGGTCCCGCGGCCGATCTCGGTGAACCGGCCGCTCACCGCGCTCGTGAGGTTCGTCCCGGCGAGCGTGAGGTCGACGCGGCCGAAGCGCCGGCCGACTGCGGCGTCGAGCGTCGCGAACCGTCCCTGCGCCAGCTCGTTGTTCGCGCTCTTCACCGTGAAGTCGAGCGCGCCGTGCACGTCGTCGCGCGCATAGCGCAGCCCGAGCGTCGCGACCTGGAGCGGGACCTTGTCGAACTGCTCGCCGACGGTCAGGTTCGAGCCCGAGGTCGGGTTCGCCGAGACGACGTTCGGCAGCGACGTGGGATACGCGGCGTTCACGCCGTACTCGGCGCTGGCGAAGAGCGCGCCGAAGCGATGCCCGATGCGCAGCGAACCGCCCTGATAGACGACGTTGCCGACGTTGATCGGGAACGACTGCGCGACGACCGTGCTGATCGGGTTTCCCATCGCATCGGTCGGGCAGCTCGTGCCGAGCGGGTAGAAGTTCTCGATCGGGTCGCGCAGGTTCGTGCGGTAGAGTGTGGCGTCGACGGTGGTCGCCGCGATGCGCTTGCCGTACCCCAGCTCGTACTCGGTCGCGTGCTCGGCGTGTTCGTGCGGGTTGCCGTTCGGCGCAACGCAGTTCACGTCGGGGACGAGCGCGGCATCGGGGAGCACCGCCAGCTCGCCGAGCAGCGGCGCACGGAACCCCGTCCCGGCGGCGAAACGGTACGCACCGTCGTGCCCGTCGTCGACCGTGATCCCGAGCCGGCCGTCGGTGCTCGTGCCGAACGTCGACCAGTGCGACGACACGGCGCTCGCGCCGACGCGCACACGCGGCGCGACGTCCGCGCTCATGCGCAGCCACGCCGCGGTCTGGTGCTGGCGCAGCGTGTCGGAGAAGCCCTGGTCGGGCGAGGAAAGCGACTCGTTGCGCGCCTCGGCACCGACCGCCAGCGTCGAGGTGCCGCTTTCGCGCGTCCATTCGAGCGTGCTCGTCCCGAGCCGGTCGACGAGCGTGAAGTCGTAGAGCGGCGTCGTGGCGAGCCCGAGCGACGCCGCGGGATCACGCAGCAGCGTCACGCCGAGGTTCGAGTACGACGCCGTCGCCGCGAGCGTTCCGGACCCGAGCGGGAGCGTCAGCCCGACCAGCGTCGCACGGATGTTCTGCAGCCGCGTCTGCGCGCCGGCCCCGACGAACGGATCGCCCGGCGCGGCGTGGTTCGGGTCGGCCGGCGCGGTCAGCGCCGCGCTCTCGTCGCGCCGGTCGTCGACGGTCAGCGTGCGGAACCGCAGCGTCGCGCGCGGTGAAAGGTCGTAGGTCAAGTTCGCGAGACCGGTCGACACGGAAACCGCCGAGCCGAGCAGCACCGGCGTCGTGCCGTTCAGCAACGCCGAATAGTCGTGGACATAACCGTCGCTGTGTGCGTCGCCGCCGGCCAGCGCATAGCCGAAGCGCGCGATGCGCCCGGTCGCGTTCACGTCGGCCGTCGTCGTGCCGAACGAGCCGGCGGAGAAGCGCAGCATGTGCTGCGGCGTCGCGGTCGGGCGCAGCGAGATCAGGTTCACCTCGCCGCCGATCGTGTCGGCGCCGCGATGATCTTCGGGGCCGAGCCCCTCGCTCACGTCGACCGCGCTCAGCGCGCTCGTCGGGAAGACCGCCAAGTCGAGGTCGCCGGTGTTGGTGTCGTTCAGCTTCTGCCCGTCGAGCGTGATCCGCGTCTCCGACGGGTCCGGCCCGCGCAGCGCGACCAGCACCGGCGCGGTGCCCGCGCCGCCGTTCGGCCGCGCGAGGGTCAGCGACGGCACGTTCGCGAGCGCGTCGACCACGCGGTCGAAGCCCGACGCGTCGAGGTCGGCGCGGCTGATCTCGCGCGCGGGGACGGTCGTGCGCGGCACGCTCAAGCGTCCGTCGACGGTCACGCGGCCGATCTCGCGCAGGCGGCCGCCGCCGAGGGGGTCGAGCGCGACGTCGATCTGCTCGCCCTCGTGCACGACGACGTCGGTCTCGGTCGCGGCGTAGCCCGGCGCGCTGACGGTGACGCGGTACGGCCCGGCGGGGACCGTCAGCGTGAACGAACCGCGCGCATCACTGTCGGTGTCGGCGGTTTGGGTCCCCGTCAGACGAACGTGCGCGCGCAGCGCCGCGCCGTCCGTCGACCGGACGACGCCGGAGACCCCGCAACACCCGATGGCCGCAGCGAGCAAAAGCGGAAAAGCCATTCCTGGTTCCTTCGTAGCACGCGCGCGTTTTCCGCTGTTCGGGCGGGCTCTACGGGAAGATCGCCAGGACGATCAGCGCCGCGACTTCCGCAACGACGATCGCGAACCCGTACGCGTCGCCGACCAGACCACCGCCGAGCCGGGCCCGAGCGAACGCCAGCGCGGCCGCAGCGGCGACCAGCGCGGCGAGCGCGGCGGCGAGTCCCGCCGCATGCTTCGGTGCGCCGAGCGCAGCAGCAAGGCTGAGGAGAATGCCGCCGCTGGGTGCGAGCACTCTCATCGGCGGCCGCTGCGCGAGCGCGGGCGGCGCATCGGCGCG
>JAFAMK010000082.1 GCA_019233415.1 Vulcanimicrobiota bacterium | reverse complement strand
CGTCGCGATGATGCCGGAGAGCAGCGCCGCGCCGATCACGCGCCCGGTGTGGTTGTCGACGGTCCCGCCGAAGCCCGCGTAGCCTTCGACGTCGTTCCCCGACATGTTCTCGAGGTCGATGTTCGTCGTGTCGGGGAAGATCATCCGGCGCCACGTCACGAAGACGCGGCTCATTCCGTACTCGACGCCGCTGCGGTAGATGCCGATCAGGCGCGTCCCGCGTGGCACGAGCATGTACTTCCCGCTCTTCGTGTCGTAGACGTCCTCGCGCACCTGCCCGATGACGATCCCGGGCAGCTCGGAGTCGAGACCGGTCACCAGCGCAGCGGGGATCACCGTCCCCGCGGTGAGCTGGTACGGTGAACGCGCCGCGGTGCGCGGCGACTTGATGTAGTCATCCGCGTTCGTGTTCGCGGGCAGCGCGCTCGTCGTCTCGCCGACGTCGGTGTCGACGTGGTTTCCGCTGTACTGGCCGACCGGTCCCGACAGGAACGCGTTCGGGTTCGGCGTCGCGTTCTGCGCGGGAAGCGTCGTGCCGGCCGGGATGTTCTGCCCCATCAGCGTGTTGGCGCTGTTCGGCGCGCCCGCACCGCCGCCGGCGGCGTAGCCGCCTTGCGGCACTGCGACCGTTCCGCCCGGATTGCTCGCGAGCTGCACCGGTGCTTCGCCGCCGCCGTTGCCGGCGAACCCGACGCCGGCCTGATTGCCGCTGGTCAGGATCGCGGAGCGGTATGCGGCCAGAATGCGGTCGCGGCGGGCTTTCTCGGCGTCCGCGGCGGCTTGCTGCTCCTGTTGCTCGCGCTGCAGCTCCTCGGGCGATGGTCCCTGCGGCTGGGGCGGCGGCGCGGGCGCCTTCGCGACTTGCTGCTGCTCGACGTTCGGCACCGGCGTCGGCGGTTCGAGCAGCGGCGGCGTCGGTTCGGCCGACGGCGCCGGCGTCGCGACGATCGGGACCGTCGCGAACGGGTTCGGCGCCGGCGAGTTCGCGGTCGTCGTCGCGACCGTTTCGGTGCCTTTCGGCGCGGTCGTCTTGTTGATCCCGTAGATGACGATCAGGACGATCGCGCCGAGCACGGCAAGGGCGAGCGCAAAGGCCCGCGGGCCGATGCGCGTCACGCCGCCGACGGGGCCGCGCAGTTCGAGATGGTCGGGCGATGACGGCGGACGCGTGTCACGCGGGTCGCGCGGATCGTGCGAAGACATCGAGGCTCCCTACTTGTGACGGATGTAGACGCGCCGCTCGCCGCGGCCGTGGCGCCCGGTCCCGGCGTTCAGCACGAGATCGACGCCGCTCGGCGTTCCGTCGACGATGAAGACGTTGTCCTTGAGGCGGTAGTTGACGATCTGGTTCGTGCCGTCGAGCGCGATGCCGAAGACGACCGGCAGATCGGACGGCAGCGTGCGGTACTCGACGTACGTGTGCAGGCCGTCGTTGTAGACTTTGCTCGGGAAGAGCGAACGCTCGCCGCTGACGTTGTACGCGGTGTCGAGCCGATCGGGCGGAACGAGCGGCAAGTCCGACGCGCGTTCGGCCTGCTGGCGCTGCGCCTCGCGCTGGCGGTCGAGCGCGGCCTGCGCCTCTTCGTCCGGGTAGTAGAACCCGATCCGCGGGTTGACGACCGCGCCGGCCGAGACGAGCCGCACGTAATAGACGTGCTTCGTCGTCGTGACGATCAGGTTCGTGCGCAGATCGGCTTCGGTCGGCTTGATGAAGACGTGCGGCGTATTGCCGCCCGGGCCGCTCTGCGCGGCGGCGATCACCCAGCGCGCGGTGTCGCCGGCGCCGATGTTGAGGATCGACTCGCCGGGCTGCAGCGAGACGTCGCAGACGAACAGCGGCCGGCACGTCACCGTCGGCTCGGGGCCGGGGAACGGGAAGCGCAGCACGCCGTCGCTGCCGACGTAGCGCGGCGCCGCGGGCGCGGCCGCCACCGGCGCGGCCTGGGCGGTCGGTGCGTTCTGCGCCGCGGCGGAAGCGCAGGTTGCGGCGACCGCTCCGGCGAGCGCCGCGAGGGGGATCGAGTGCGTCACAGCTTCTGCGTCCAGTCGAGCGTCGTGATGTAGAGGCCGAGCGGATCGCGCAGGATCACCGACTCGTCCTTGGGCGATTGGAAGGCAATCCCGACACTGGCCTCCCAGTCGTGCGTGCCTTGGTCCTTGCCGCGTAGATCGCGGTGCTGCTCCTGCCACTGCACGGTGTAGGTCGTCGGGCTGATCGGCAGGATCGCGGTGATCGAGATCTCGACCGTCTCGCGCGTCGCGCGGTCGAACGGGTCGTTTCCCTTCGCCTGGTAGTACGCGTCGAGATAACCGCGCGCGGCGGTTCCGTCGGGGACGATCGCGTAGACGTCGCTGAGCGCGCGGCGCTCGACGATGCGGTCGGTGACGACGCTGCGCGCCTTGACGATCCAGTTCGCCAGCTCGGCGCGCACGACGCGCGGGTCGACCGGCGAGGCGCGGTCGGCCGGCTGCACCGCGAACGCCTGGCCGATCTTGTCGACCGCGACGACGTACGGGATCAGCTTCGACTGCGTGTTCAGGTACAGTAGACCGACCACCGCGACGATCAGCGCGACCGCCTCGAGCATCGCGAGGAGGCGCCAGTTGTACGCCTGCTTGACGTACGAGCCGTAGCGCTCCATCCAAACGCTCTGCGCGTCCAGATACGGATCACCCGTGCGGCCCGCGGCCGGCGCATTCGCCTCCGACGGCTTCTTTCTTCGACCCATGCGGAGCACCGCCAACGTACTTTCCTTTCTCTTCCTCTTCCGGCCGTGCGCTTACCGGTGCGGATCGGTGCGGTCGATGCGTGCGACGAGATGGAGCGCGACGTCGCGCGTCTGGTCGTCGCGCACGGTTACCGGGTCCGAGTCGAACCACGCGAACGTGTAGTCGAAGACGAGCGCCCGGCGCATCTCGGTCCCCGCCAGCGCTTGGCCGTTGACGTCGACCGCCGCGGGGACGCCGACGAACACGGTGCGCGGAAACGCGACGCTGAGCCGGCCGCGCACGACCCACGTACCTTGCGGAACGTTCGCGAACCGGAACGAGCCGTCGCCGGCCGAGCGCATGCGGCGCGCGTACGGCGCGAGGTCTGGATCGAGTTCCGGCGTCGTGACCCCGTCCTGCACCGTGCGCGCCGCGAGCTGCTGCGCCGTGCGCGCGAGGTAGAGCCGCGTGCGCGTCGAGTACGGCAGCAGCAGCACGTCGGCGCCGTTCTTCGCCATCGTGCGGCCGTCGGGCGTGCGCACCGCCAAGCGCCCGGTGATTGTCGCGCGCCCGGTCGCTTTCGACCAACCGTATTCCGCGTCGGCAACGGACGGCAGCAGTGCGGCTGCACCGGCGGGAACGCGCATGCTTAGGGCAACGGCGAACATCACCGCAGCACATCGCATCCCTTGTCCGACCCCGCGCAGAACGCCCACTCCCACCTCGACGAAACTCGGCGAACGAACGATACGCTCGCCTACGTGCCCCCTACCCGAACGTGCAACAAACAAAACCCTCGCTCTCTCGATGATCCGAGCGACGTGACGCGCGCCACGCGGTCCCTCTGTGCGTGCGGTCGATGTCGTCGGCCGCGCGTCAGAGGCGCACGAACGGCGTCGCACGGACGAGCGTGCGCTGTGCGGCTTTGGGGATCGCGGCATGAGCGAGAAAGTAGCGCACGGTAATCCCGGCGCTGCTCGACGAAAGGTCCGCTATCTGCGCCATCGCGAGCACGTCGTAGGTGCCGGGCTCGAGGTCGCCGCACAGAATCACGCCGTGCCCGTCGGGCTGCGCGAAGCGCGCGTGCGCGAAAACCTGGTTCATCGCCGCCATCAGCCGCGTCGCGTGCGCCTGCGCGTCGCGTGCGGCCTGCAGGGTGTCGGTCTTCGGCGGCGCGGCGGCGTACTGCAGCTCCTGCTCGTACGCGTCGCCGAACACGCCGCGATGGTAGATCAGCACCATCGAGACGCTGCCGTCGGTCGGCGCGACCGGCGACTGCGCGACGAGCGAGACGCCGTGCGAGCCGTCGGTGCAGACGTTAGCCGCACGGCCCAGCACCTGCCCGCGCACCGCGTGCGCCGGCAGCGCGACCGCCACCGCAAGCAGGGCCGCCGCGAGCACCCCGCGCCGCATCAGCAGTGCCCCGCGCAGCCGAACGTCGCAACGACCCGCGTGCTCTCCGCGTCACCGGCCCGGTGCTCGTCGGCGACGACGTTGTAGTAACCGTTGCTGAGCAGCATGAACCCACCGGTCGCGATCTGGGCGTACCGCGGAACGACGGTCGTGTGCGGCTCGAGCTCGCCGGTCGTCGGGTTCACCATCGCATCGACGTGCGTCTCACCGATGTCGACGCGGCGTTCGAGATAGATCTCCGAGTAGAGCACGTAGCGGCCGGGGCGCAGACGCGTGAAGACGCACCGGCCGTCGCCGTCGCACGCATCGGCGCGGCGCACGACCGAGTCCGGCGCCCACGGCGACAAGATCGACGGGATCGCGGTCGGAAAGCCGCCGTAGCCGGGGTACGCGTGCCGAAAGTTCGCCGTCCCGTCCGCCAAGAAGACGTACTTGCCGAGCAGCCAGCGGACGAACGCGGTGTCGGGATAGAGCCACGCGAGGCTTCCGTAGCGTTGCGCGACGACGCTCCCGCCGCGCAGCTCGACGCGCACGCGCGCTTCGAACGAGCCGGTGCCCGGCCCGGCGTACGGCGCGTACGCGGCGAGATCGAACGCCGGCGGCGGCCCGAGATCGCCCGAGAGAACGAGCACGTTCGCGACCACGTCCTGCGCGTGCGGAAACCGCGCGGCCGCCGCCGGCGCGGCGGCGAGAACGACGGCCGCCGTGGTGAGGAGTGCGCGCAGCGAGCGGTGCATCAGATCTTGTCCGGGTTGCTCAAGCGAATTTGCACGCCCGTCACCGGCGCGTCCGGCGGCGGGATCATGGTGCGCATCCCGCCGGCGACGTACCACGCGCCCGTCGCAGGCCCGATCTGGTCGCGCTTGAGCTCATCGCCGTAAACGATCTCGGCTTCGGCGGCGATCATCGGATTGTCACGGATCTGCCCCTTGACGTTCTCAGGGACGTGTTCCCACCGCGTCGCCGCCATCATCTGCATGCGCTGCTCCGGCTGCAGTTTCGAGAGGTCGTCTCCGTCCTGGAACATGCGCCCGCTGCTCGCCGTCGAGCTGGTCGCGGGTCCCGGCATGGGGGTGCCGTCGCTATTCAGGATCGGCGGACCGGCGGGGTGGTCCCCGGCGCCGGTGTTGACGGCAACGTAGGACGCCGGGGTGCTGAACGCCGTCGGCTGCGTGGCGGCGCTCGGCACGGTGGTGCCCGCCGCGGCGCTGCCGCTCAGCACGGTGCCGCTCAGGGCGCCGCCGTTCAGCCCGATGCCCGTCGGCGCAGCACCAGCCGGCGCCGCGTTGGGGAGCGCCGCGGCGGGCCGCTGCTGCCCCGGCGTCGAGACGAGCCGCACGGGAGGGGCCGCGACGAACTCCGCGCTGCGCTTCTGGCCGATGTCGTCGTCCATCCCGGTGCGCTGCGCGTCGGGCGGAACGTTGGCTCCAACGCCGAGCGCGGTCGCCGTTGCGGCCTCCGGCATCATCCCCATCGGGCCGCTCGGGCCGCCGGTTGACGCCGTGCTCGTCGGAAGCACGTTTGTCTCGGTGTGCTCCTGGCGGTGGCTGCGCAGGTCGGTGAGCGCGTTCGACGCGTCGTTCGCTCGGTGCAGCTGCGCGAAGCCGGCGCGCATCTGTGCCATCCCGGACATCGCGTTGCCGAACTGCCCCATCATCGCGCCGGCCGAGAGCGAGCTCGTCCCCGACAGGAAGGAGCCGGCGAAGTTCGGCACGGCGTAGAGCAGCGTCGCGACGAGCAGCAGCGAGAACCCCGCGATCGCGGCCGGCAGCAGCGCGATGAGCGAGCCGTAGCCCATCGGGATCGCGGCTGCGGCGAGCGTCGCGCCGGAGAAGATCAGCGCGTTCGGCATCAGCCCCTGCACCGCGCCGAGCATCAGGTAGAACGTGAACAGCTTGACGCCGACGTTGACCGAGTACGACAGGTACCCTTGCGAGAACGGCATCGTGAACCGCGTCCCGGAGAAGCCGAGGAACAACACGCCGGCGCTCATCACGATGTACGACTCGATCGTGATCATCGCGTACTGGATCAGGATACCGGCCATCGAGAAGACGGTCATCATCCCGATCCCACTGACGACCATGTCGAAGAGCGCATGCCCGCTCGACGCCGCATCGCCGTATCCGGTTGCGCCGGTGCCGAAGTAGAGGTTCGGGAAGAACGACATCGACGTGTCGATCCCGTGGCCGACCGAGGCCGCGCCGAACAGCAGTCCGGCCGACGCGAGCCCTTCGGCCATCACCGCCGTCATCCCCGAGCTGTCGGTGCCGAGCTGCTGCCCGGCGCTGCTGAAGCCGTTGACGATCCCGTGGAAGAACGGGTCGGCGTTCGCGATCAGCCACATGAAGAAGCCCGCAACGAAGATCTTGAATCCGAACGTCGCCATGAACTCGGCCAGGTTCTCGCGGAACAGCACGCCCTGGATTCCGAGGATCGTCAGCTCGATGACGAGCAGCAGGCCGTAGGTGCGCTGTGCCCACCCCTGCGCGGTCGCGAACCAGCCGTTCGCCTGCGCCTGGATCGAGCTGATCCCGGTGATGTCGAACGTCTGCGCCTGCGCATGCTGCGGCGTGAACGCGAGCGCGACGACCAGCACGACGGCGACGAAGCCGACCGCGGCGACGCGCCGCAGCAGCGAA
Organism: Vulcanimicrobiota bacterium; assembly: GCA_019233415.1. Classification (GTDB taxonomy): domain Bacteria; phylum Vulcanimicrobiota; class Vulcanimicrobiia; order Vulcanimicrobiales; family Vulcanimicrobiaceae; genus Vulcanimicrobium. Next base: position 11,243 of record JAFAMK010000082.1, on the reverse strand, counting down.
ATCCGGCGCGGCGCGCTCATGACGCCGCCACCGGACGGCGTGAGCGCGCGACGTCGAGCGTCGTCGCGCCCTGGCGCTCGAGCCAGTCGGCCGCGGCGGCGTCCCGGCCGGTCGCCCGCAGCCATTCGGCAGGCCACGTCTCACGGTATCGTTCGAGGATCTGCGACGCCAACAGCTCGTGCTCCGTTCCGCCCAGCCAACGCGCCGCGGCGACCGGCAAGTTCCGCCGCCACAGCCACTCCGCGGGCCACTCGTTCTCGCCGTAGCGCGCGCGCAGCACGCGCACCGCGTGCAGGTCTTCCTTACCGCTCGCGCCGACGAACGCCAGCGCGACCGGCCCCAGGCCCAGGTCGAAGAGCCGCTGTCCGAGCGGGCTGGTGAGATAGTATTGCCGCTTCGGCTTCGCGTACGAGAGAATTTCGATCTGGCGGTCCGTCAGGCCGATCCGCTTGTACGCCGCCGACGCGTTCTGACTGCGCGCCTCGGCGTTCGGCAGGAAGATCTTCGTCGGGCACGATTCGAGCAACGCCGCGGTGATCGGCCGTTCGAGAATGTCGCTGACGCTCTGCGTCGCGAACACGACCGCCGCGTTCTTCTTGCGCAGCGTCTTGAGCCAGTCGCGGATCTTCTCGGCGAACAGCGCGTTGTCGATGAACGTCCATGCCTCGTCGAGGACCAGCAGCGTCGGCCGCCCGTCGAGCCGCTGCTCGATTCGGTGGAAGAGATAGAGCAGCACCGGGACGACGTTGCGCGCGCTGGCGCTTCCCGACTGCATCAGGTGCTCCAGCTCGAAGACCTGGAACATGTCCTCGCGCAGCGAATCGTCGCGCGCGTCGAGCAGCATCCCCAGCGGCCCGTCGAGCGCGTAGCGCTCGAGCGCCGCGCGCAGCTCGCGGTTCTGCAGCGGGCCGTGCAAGAGGTCGGTGATCGTGCGGCTCTCGCTCTCCGCGAGCAGCGTCAGCGCCTGGTAGATCGCCTGGCGGTGGGCCGGCGTGACCGTCACACCCTGCAGCGCGACGACGTTCTCCAGCCACTCCGCCGCCCAAGCGCGTTCCGCAATGTCGTCAACGTGCGCCAGCGGGCAGAACGACGGCCCGTCGCCTTCGCCCATGATGTCGTAGTGCTCACCGCCGCAGCCCCACACGAGCGGCAGCGCCGAGTAGCCTTTGTCGAAGACGAAGACCTGCGCGTTCGGGTAGCGGAAGTGCGACGCCGCCAGCAGTCCGAGGAGCGTCGACTTACCGGCGCCGGTCGGCCCGAGGATGAGCGTGTGCCCGACGTCGCCGACGTGCAGGTTCAGCCGGAACGGCGTCGCGCCGCTGGTCGCCGCGAAGGCGAGCGGCGGCGAGTCGGGCGGATAGAACGGGCACGGGTTGTGCTCTTCGCCCGACCAGATCGTCGTCAGCGGGAGAAAGTCGGCCAGGTTGCGCGTGTGGATCAGCGGCTTGCGGACGTTCGCGAAGCCGTTCCCCGGGTGCGTGCCGAGGAACGCTTCGACCGCGTTGACCTCTTCGATGCGCGCGTTGAAGCCGAGGTTGAAGATGATCTTGAGGACCTCGCGCGCCTTCTCGTCGGCGCGCGCGGGATCGTCGTCGGTGACGACGATCGTGCTCGTGTAGTAGCCGAAGCGCACGCGGTCGGCCGAGAGGTCGTCGAGCGCGGCCTGCGCGTCGTTCGCCATCGCGTCGGCGTCGTTGTTGATCCGCGCCGGCCCGGAGCCGGTATTCTCCGACAGGAAGCCGCGCATCGACTTGCGGTTGATGAACCACTTCTTGCGGCTCGACTCGATGCGCTTGCGCGCGTCGGGCGGGTCGAGGAAGATGAACCGGCTCGAAAAGCGGTAGGACATCGGCAGCCGGTTGAGCGGTTCGAGGATCCCCGGCGTCGACTCGTTCGGCAGCCCGGTGATCCCGATCGCGCGGATGTGCTTCGTCCCGATGCGCGGCCGCAGCCCGCCGTAGAAGTCGACCCCGCCGAGCACGGCGTCGAGGTACATCGGGAGCTTCGGCAGGCGCACCGGCCGGTCGTCGGCGGTGATGCAGTAGTTGAGGTGGCAGAGCAGCTCGTCGACCGGGAAGGTGCCGCCGTTCCCGTCGTTCACCTCGGTCTTCTTCAACCGCCGGAAACGCAGGTTGAAGGCGAGGTTGTCTTCGAGGTCGGCCAGCGCGGCGCGGAACGTGCGCATCGCGCGCGTCGCGGGCGTCTCGTTCTCGGCCTTGTCGCCCTCGATGAACATCTCGACGAACTTGTCCTCGCGGTCGGCCGGCGGCAGGTACGTCAGCGCGAGGACGTAGCGCGTCTCGAAGTGCGCGCTCTCGGAGCGGTACTGCAGCCGGCGCTCCTCGTCGACCAACTGGGTCGTGCGGTCGGGAAATGCGCCGGGCGGCGAGTAGTCGCCGGCCACGCTGCGGATCGCGTCGACGTGCATCATCCAGCCGCTGCCGCGGCGCTTCAGCGCGCCGTTCATGCGCTCGGCGAGCGCGTCCAGCTCGAGCTGGCTCGCCGAGTCGAGGTCGTTGCCGCGGTACTCGTAGGCGGCGAGGAGCGAGCCGTCCTTGTTGAGGACGATCCCGTCGTCGATCAGCGCCGCGTACGGGAGCACGTCCGCGTAACCCTTGACGCTGGTGCGGAACTCGCGAATCACGCCCGGCGCCTGCCCGCGCAATCCGATGTAGACGCAGGCGAGGATCAGGATCGTACCGATGACGAGGAAGGTCACGACGTCGCTCCCGGAACGGCGCTACTGGTTCTTCTTGATGATAGGGTCCGGCGCACTCGCGTGCGCGTGCGCCGGGTAGAAGATCTTCTTGTTCAGGTGCCGGATGTAGACGCGGGTCATCTGCGGGTCGTGCTTCGCCATGCGCTGAAAGACGACGAGCGAGAGAAACCAGAACCCGGCGCCGACCGCAGCGAGCTTGAGGTCGCCGAGCGAGAACACCAGCACGGCGGCCAGCATCCCCGACCCGAAGACGAGCTCGCGCTCGCCGCCGAACACCAGCAGCGGCCGCAGCAGCGACTGGCGAACGCGCGTCCGGACCGGCTCCATCACGTCAGAAGTGCGCGCCGGTCGTCAGCGGCAGAATGAACGAGGACGCGCCGAGCAGGAACGCGATCGCGATGACGATCATCAGGACGCGGCGAGCGAACTGGCCGAGGTCTTCACCGAAGATCAGCGCGATGCCGGCGACGAAGATCGCGATGATCGAGATGTACTTCGCGGTCGGGCCGGTCAGCGCGTCGGAGATGTTCTGCAGCGGCGTCTCCCACGGCAGTCCTTGGCCGCCGCCGCCACCGGCGCCGCCGTTGGCATATTGGGAGGCCGACGCCGCGGCGGAGACGAGCGCAACCAGGACGGGGATCAGCGCGGGGGCGAGGACGTGACGACGGATCGTGGAGATCATGGAGTTCTTGCGCTCCTAGCTGAGGGTGGCTGAGGAAGGGACGTGGTCGAGGACGTACTTGCCGTGCTCGACGCCGCGCGTGCGGACGAGCTCGGTGACGCGGCGGCTCGCCGCGGTGCGCGTGATGAAGACGATCCAGTGGACGGCCTCGGCGATCAGCTCGGCCTGCGGGCGCATGTCGCGCGCCTCGGCGATCAGCTGTTCCAGCCGCAGGAGGCCCGCGGCGGCGCTATTGGCGTGCACGGTGCACAGCCCGCCGGGATGGCCGGTGTTCCACGCCTTGAGCAGCGCGAGCGCGGCGTGGTCGCGCACCTCGCCGACGACGATGCGGTCGGGGCGCAGGCGCATCGTCACCTTCAGGCACGCGGTCGTGTCGACGGTGTCGCTCGTGCGCAGCGGGACGACGTTCGGCGCCGTGCACTGCAGCTCGACCGTGTCTTCGATGATGACGACGCGTTCGCGCGCGCCGATCGTCCCTGAAAGCTCGTGCAGCAGCGCGTTGGCGAAGGTCGTCTTCCCGGAGCCGGTCGCACCGACGATCAGGATGTTCTCCCGGTCGCGCACCGCGCCGCGCAGCCGCTCGGCGTAGCCGGGGTCGAGGATTCCGCTGCGCACGTAGTCGTCCAGCGTATAGACGAGCGAGGCGCGTTTGCGGATCGCGAGCGTCGCGGCCGAGACGACCGGTGGGAGCACGCCCTGCACGCGGCTGCCGTCGATCGGCAGTTCGCCCTGCAGCGTCGGATGCTCGGCGTCGACGATACGGTCGAGGATCGCCGCGATCGTCTTGATCATGTTCTCGACGCGCGAGGGCGAGAAGCGGTGGCCGGTGTCGTGCATCCCCTGCCCGAGGACGTCGTACCAGACCGCGCCGTCGGGGTTGACCATGATTTCGACGACCTGCGGATCGTCGAGCGCGGAGGTGATCGGCGTCCCCAGCTCGCGGACCAGCTTCTCGCGGACGAGCTTGCGCTTCTGGTCGCTGAGGGTTTCGCCGGTCTGCGCGTACAGGTCCATCATGCGGCGCCGATCGTGGACTCGGCGTGCGCCGGGGTGACGTCGATCGGCTCGCGCCCGTCGCCGGACGGCGCCGGGATGCGCGCGCGCGCCGCGAAGGTCGGGTCTTCGTAGTATTTGATGCGCCGGCCATAGATCGGCGCGTGCCCTGCGACGAAGATCAGCGCGTCATCCGATGGAAGGCGCCGCACTTCGTCGGGCGTGAGCAGCGGACGTTCGCTCTCCTGCGCGTTGACCATGACGTGGGTGCGGATCGCCATGCGCGTGCCGGAGTAGCTCTTCGTCTCGGTGCGGACCGTCGTCGTCCCGGCGAGCTTCGAGAGCAGCTCCATCGTGTCGAGCTTGTTCGGCGCGAACGCGACCTGGATGTGGCAGTTCGCCATGATCGTCTCGTCGCGGCCGCCGAGCCCGCCGTACGCGGCGGTGAGCTGGCCGACGTCTTGCGTGATGAGGTACGCCTTGATCCCGTAGCCGGCCATGAACGCGAGCGCGGTCTGCATGATCTCGAGCCGGCCGAGCGAGGGGAACTCGTCGATCATCAGCAGCAGCCGGTGGTCGTAGCTCGCGACGCTGCGGCCGTTCTCGAACTTCATCTCCTGCGTGTTGAGCCGCAGGATCTGGTTGATGACGAGCCGGGTCAGCGGCTTGAGCCGGTCGATGTCCGACGGCGGAACGACGAGGTACAGGCTGGTCGGGTGCTGGCCGTGCATGAGGTCGCCGACGTGAAAGTCGCTGGCGGCGGTGTTGCGCGCCACGATCGGATCGCGCCAGAGCGTCAGGAAGCGGATCGCGGTCGAGAGGACGCTGGTCGCTTCCTTCGGATCGCGGTTGAGCATGTCGCGCGCGGCCATCGCGACGACCGGGTGCGTCGCGGTCGGCGCGCCGTCGAGATCACGCCAGCCAAGCCGCAGCTCGGGATCGTGCTCCGCCGTGAGCAAGAAGGCGTACAGCTGGCGCGCGTCTTCGAAGGCGGGATTCGAGAGCAGCGACGCGACGCCGCCGAGCGACTTGTCGCGCTCGAAGTACAGCACGTGCGTGATGACGCCGAGCAGGAACGCGGAGCTGGTCGCGATCCAGTGCGCCTCCTCACCTTCCGCGCCGCGGCCGTCGGGATCGGTGATGATCTGCACGACGTTCTGCACGTCGCGCACCTCGAACTCGGTCCCGAGCCGCACCTCGTCGAGCGGGTTGAAGCGCGCGCTCCCCGCCGGCGCGGTCGGGTCGAAGCGCAGCACGCGGCTGCCGAGTTCGTGCTCGCGCCAGCCCGACGTCAGCGCGAAGTTCTCGCCCTTGATGTCGTGGATCACCGCCGAGTGCGGCCACGAGAGCAGCGTCGGGATGACGAGGCCGACGCCTTTGCCGGAACGCGTCGGTGCGAACGCGAGCACGTGCGCGGGGCCGTCGTCGCGCAGATAGCGCAAACGGCCACGGTCGTCGCGCCACGCGCCGACGTACACGCCGGCGCCGCCGAGCAGTCCCGTTGCGCGCACTTCGCGCGCGTCGGCCCAATGCGCGGAACCGTGCAGGTCGGACGTGCGCTGCGTGCGGCGCCAGCCGCGCACCGCGACGACGATTGCGAGCACGGTCGCCGCGACGACGCCGACCATCCAGACGAACGACTGCTGCGCGAAGATCGCCTGCACGTGCGGATCGCGCACGCCGTGATAGCGCATCAGCCACACGATCCCGTCCCACGGCGCGTAGACGTCCGGTGGTGCAAGCGGCCGGCCGAGCGCCGGCTGATAACCGAAGCGCTGCGCCGTAAGCTGCGTCGCAACCCACATCGCGGCGATGATGCCGAGGAGCCACGCGGCGAAGGCGCGGTACAACCCGTTGATCGGGTCGGCCTGATGCCGCGGGATGTCGTACAAGTGACGCGGAGCGCCGTTTCTCATCTTCTGCTGTACGGGCTTGCCGTTCGGGGTACGGAGTTGAGCGAGCGGGACGTACGTCCTATACCGTACCGACGGTTCCTTAAACGCCCGGTTGCCTGAGGATGACGTGAGATACGTTCTGGTTGTGGCGACGATCACGCTGATGTGTGGCGCGTGCGCGCTCGTCACGAGTTCGCGCGCCGGCGCGCAGATCGTCGATCCGCGCATGTCGCCGACGCCCGATCCGGCGTTGCGCCGCGACGCGGACGTCGCCGCGATCTACGATCTCTGGCGGCACCATGATGTCGACACCCTCCGCGCGCGCTACGCAGCGGCGCTCGCCGCGCTTCCTTCCGCATCACCGACGCCGACGCCCGCGCCGTCACCGTCATCGTCGCCGGCCGAGCGTCCAAAACCGGTCATTCGCATCGCGCCGACGCCGCCGCCGACCATCGACCCCGCGCTCGTGCTCGCGCTCTACGCGCTCGACCGCACCACGTATCGCGACGCGTTCGTCGCGAACTACCCAGCGGACGAAGACGGCGTCGGCAACGACTACGGCATGCGGCTCGACCGCGCGCGCGTCGTGCCGCAAGGGAGCGGTTTTCCGGTCGCCGCGCTCGCCGGATACGCGCCGGACGACGACGCGGCGCGCCGCGCGCTCTTCGTCGCGGCTGCGAGCGCGCCGCCGTCACTGCACGGCGCGTACGCGCGCGCGCTGGCGCACGTCGCCGCGGCGCGTCCCGAAGCGACGCTGCGCACGATCGCTGCGCTCGATTCGCCCGAACGGCTCGCGATCATCGCCGACGATGCGTGGTGCGCGAAACGGCCCGCGCTGCTCGGCGTGCAGACGAGCGATCCACAGGAGTCGGTCGTGCGCGACCGCATCGGCGACACCGTCAGCCGCTGCCCTCCTCCGGCGCATCTGCGCGCGAAGACGAAGCGCGTGAAGCATCCGGCGAAGCACGCCGCCGCGCCGCACGCGCGATGAACCGCGCGAGGTCGACGACGGCGAACAACAGCACGCCCGCGACCAAGCCCTGGGTCGTCAGCAGCGTCCAGCGCATCGTTCCCGACAGGATCGCGCCGACGACATATGCGGTCGGCGCGCCGAGCACGAGCAGCGCCGCGTACCGGCCGAGCGCGAGCCGCGTGCGCCGGCCCAGCGCCTCGTCGGCGCGCCGCTCCAGCTCCGCAACCGCGTACTCTGCCGCCTCACGCGCCGGTCCGAACATCACGGCCAGCGTAGTTCAGCACTCGACGGAGGTCAACGTTTGATGCACGAACCGGTTCCCGGCGCCCTCGACGTCCCGCGCGCCGCGCGCGCGCAGCACGCCGCGACCGAGGCGATTCTCTTGCGCAAGCAGCTCGACGAGTACGAGCGGCATCGTCACCACGGCGGCACGAGCACGCCGTGGGACGGCCGCCCGCTCGTCGGCACCGTCGTCGCGGTCGCGGACGGCGTCGCGGTCGTCCACGCGGGGCGCCATCACTACGTCGAGCTGCGCGAAGACCTGATCGAGCACGGGCTCGCGCTCGGCGCGCACGTGCGCGGCGATGCGCAGGGACTCACGGTCGAGCGCGACGGCGACGAGCCGGCGCGCGATCACGACCGCGGGCGCGAGCGTCCGGTCTAGGAGGACCCGGCGTCGCCGGCGTGAGCGAACGGGATCAGCAGTCGCGCCACGCCGCGCACGGCGCGCAACGAGACCGGGCCGAAGTAGCGCGAGTCCCAGCTGCGCACGTACGGCGTCCAGAGCCAGAGCTGGTCGGCACCGAGCACGTAGGTGCCGACGGGGATGCGGTCGAGCGGGCGACCGCGGGTATCGCGCGACGCGCGCGCGCTCGGCGTGAGCCGCTGGCCGTTGATCGTGATCGCGTCGTTGCGCACGACGACGACGTCGCCGGGAATGCCGACCGCGATCTTCAGCAGCGGCGCACGACCCGACGCGCAGTTGCCGGGCGGCAGGTAGCCGCGCTCCGCGCCGACTCGCGCGACGTCGTCCGGCGCGCAGACCTGCACGGTCGCGCCGCGCTCGATCGATGCCGCTGGGTGCACACGGTAGAGCCCGATCGGCATCGACGACGTCGTGTTCACCGTGAGCCCGAGCTTCGCGAGCGCGATCACGGCAACGAGCAGGCCGGCGAGGTAGAGCGCGACGGTTCCGGCTCGCCGGTTCAAGGCTCCGTCCACCAGGCGCGTCGTCGCTCGCATCGCGACGAAGTTCTTCCCCTAGAAGCGAATCCCCAGCCCGATGTAGCCGGCGCTCAGCGTCGTGTCCACCGGAGCGAGCGACTTCGCCTTGCGGCGCTCGCCCTGATACCCCGCATCGAGGAAGAGCCGGCTCTGCTCCGAGCCGAGCCGCAGCGTCCCGCCGCCGCGGAAGGTGAGCGCGCTGTGCGCGAGCGTTCCGCCGGCTGGGCAGGTCGCGGTCGGGCAAACTCCTTGCACGTTCGGGTAGTACCAGACGTCGCCGTAGAGCGAGGTCGCCTGATCGAGGTCGGGCTGCTTCGTCAGTCCCGCACCGAGCCCCGTCGTCACCGGCGTGCCAAGGCTGTCGCTCGCGCGGAAGAGCCCGATTCCGGCGTAGATGCGGGTCGGCGCGACGCCGACGCCGAGCTTCGCGGCGAACTCGTCCTCGCGCCCGTCGAGCCCGGGGATCACCGTCGCACCGCCGCCGCCGAGCACCGTAACCGGCCCCGCCGGATGGTGGAAGCCGTACGAGGCGCCTTCGACCGCGAGCATCCACGGAATGTTGAGCAGCGTGAACTCGCCGACGCCGCGGCCGGCGTACGAGTCGCTGCGGCCGGTGCCGTGCGCGAACGCGTTCGACACGTTCGTCGCGACGAGCGCGTCGCCGACGACGAACGTCTCGTCCTCGCGCGGCGGCCGCGGCGGCGGCGGTCCGGGCGGGATCACCGGCCGCGGCGGCAGCGGCGTCGCGGTCGGCGCCGCCGGCGGCGCGGTCGCGTAGACGACCGGCGAACTCGGCGCGGCGTTCGGGCGGTAGCGAATCGTCACGACGTGCAGGCTCGGCTGCCACTGCACGTACGCGCCGAGCCCTTCGGCCAGCACGCGCACGGGGACCAGCAGCCGTCCGCCGACGACCTCCGGCGGAACGTCGAGCGGGCGGCTCTCGCCGTCGATCACGACCGTGGGTCGGCCCGCCGTCACGCTGATCACGCGGTCGCCGCGCGAGACGACGACCGCATGCGAGTCGGGGTCGTAGTCGACGCGCGCGCCCATCGCCTCGAACATCGAGCGCAGCGGGATCAGGATGGTCTCGCCCTGCACGAGCGCCGCGAGCACGCGGCCCGACCGCAGCTCGTCGGGCCGCGCGTAGACGTGGTGGTCGTTGTAGAGGATCGGGACACGACCGGCGGGCGGCGCGCCGAACTCGGACTGCGCGACGACGTACGTCGAGAGCAATCCGGCCGACAAGCCGAAGCAGGCCGCGCCGAAGATGCCCTTCCGATTCACAACGGTACTCCTCGCCGCACACGCAACGGACGTTGAGGCGAGCGTACACGATGCTCACCGTTTAGTGCAAGCGATGCTGGGCACGCTGAGACTCGAACTCAGATGGGTCGCCCCACTGGAACCTAAATCCAGCGCGTCTACCGATTCCGCCACGTGCCCGCGAAATGTGCTCTTCGCTGCGGGAGGCGGCAAGACCGCCCGCAGCGAGCGAGGGCTCACACGAGCGTGAAGTGCAGCTCGCCGAGCTTCGAGATCACCGTGCGAACGCGGTCGCCCGGTTTGAGCCAGACCTGCTTCTCCTTCGGATAGCCCTGAATCACGCCGGCCGGGGTTCCGGTGAAGATCACGTCGCCGGGCTGGAGCGTGATGAACTGCGACGTGTAGCTGACGATTCGCGCGCACGAGAAGATCATCTGCGAGGTGTTCATGTCCTGGCGCGGCGTCTTCTCGTCGTTGACGAACGTCTGCACCTGCAGCGTCTGCGGGTCGGGAATCTGGTCGGCGGTGACGAGCCACGGACCGATCGGGGCGAACTGGTCGGGCGTCTTGCCGGTCATCCACTGCGAGACGCGGTTCTGCGCGTCGCGCGCGGTGAAGTCGTGGCCGGTCGTGTAGCCGAAGACGTAGTCGAGCGCGCTTGCCTCCGGAACGTTGCGCGCGGTCGTGCCGACGATCATCACCAGCTCCGACTCGTAGTCGAACTTCTCGGCCGGAAGGTGCGAAACGGCGACCGTTCCGCCGTGGCGGTTGAGCGCGGTGTTGTACTTGTTGAAGAGGTCGGGATACGGCGGCGTCTTTTCGCCGGTCTCCGCAATGTGCGCGCGGTAGTTCAGCCCGACGCACACGATCTTTGGCGGCGCGCTGACGAGCGGCCCGTACTCGACCGACGTCTCGGCACGAACCGCGCTCGCCGGCGCATCCTTCACGAGCCGCGGCAGCGCGGCGACGTCGCCGCGCCCGGCGACGACGTCGTCGACGGTCAGCGGCGGCTGGGCGACGCCGAGCGCCTGCGCGGCGCGCGACACGTCGACGATCCCGCGCGCCGTACGAATCCCGACGTGGTCGACGCCGCCGTCGCGAAGCGTCGTCAGCGTCATCCCCTTCGTCGCGGCCGCGACGTCCGCCGGACTGGCCGCCGCAACCAGCGTCGGCGCCGCGACCGCCGCCACGCCGCCGGCCGCGCCGGCAAGAAAAGCTCCACGCGTAGGCTTCATTGACGAAATCCTCCTCCCGTCAGGCGAGGAGGGCGTTCTGCCTCCAGCAACCCAGCCCTGGCATGCAGTATACCAGGATCGGCGCCGGCCGGAGTCAGCCCGTCAGAAGTGGGTCACGAACCAGTCGACCCAGCGGTGCGTGCGCTCTTCGCGGTGGAGCGGGTCGGACGGGTTGTGGCCGTTGACCGGGATGACGACCATCTCGACCGGTGTTCCCGTCGCGCGGACCGCGTGATAGAACTCGTACGCGAGCGGCGTC
>JAFAMK010000081.1 GCA_019233415.1 Vulcanimicrobiota bacterium | reverse complement strand
TGCGGCCGGGGAGTCGTGGGCCGAAGACGTAGCGAGAGTGCCCCGCGTTCGCCAGCAGCACGTCGCGCGCGGTGATCGTCCGCTCCATCTCCTCGATCGCGATCGACGGAAAGGTGCGGTCGTAGCGGAAGACGCCGTGGTCCGGCGTCTCGCCGTTGACGACGACCGCGGCGGGCTCGAAACCGAACGCGTCTTGGAACAGCCGCGCGACGTGATACGCCATGTACGTTCCGCCGTTGGGCATGAACGCGCCGAGCACGAACGCCCGCGCCGTGCGGGCCGGATGCAGCATCAGCCGCCGGTTCGCGAGCGCCGGGGACGATGCCTCGGCCGCGCACGCTCCCGGCGCAGGGGCGCGCCGCGGCGTCGTGGTAACGCCTGCGGAATGCGACGTACGGATTTCCTAGTAGGTTCGGCTGCGCTCGCAGCGGCGACGCCGCTCGCTGCGCGCGCCGCGAGCGCGGGCGCGGGATTCGATCCGCGCACGCCAATCCCGGTCGTGCGGGCGCGGATCGGTGGCCGCGACCTGACGTTCGTGATCGACACCGGCTACGATCTCTCGACGCTCGCGCCGCATACGGCCGACGCGATCGGCCTCGCACGCACGGCGGTCCCGAACGTGACCGACTACACGCGCGCAACGCTCAGCGGCGTAGCGCTCGGCGGCGCGACGCTGCGCGATCACGGCGCGCTCGTCACGGACGTTTCGAACTGGAAGGACCTGGCCGGTTTCGACGTGGACGGTTCGCTCGGCTACGGCGCATTCTCGGACCGCGCGATCACGCTCGACTACGTGAACCGCCGGTTGACGTTTCCGGGCGTTCTCCCCGACGGCGAGACGGCGGCGATCACCTGGATGAAGTACCACGAGCGCTCGCCGAAGCTGGTGACGTTCGACGGCCTGAGCATCGACGGGTTCCCGGCCACGACGCAGTTCGATACGGCGATGAGCAAGAACGTCATCGTCTTCACGACCAAGCTCCCCGACCTCGCCGTCGACTCAGCGCCGAACGCGCCGCCGTACACGTACGAAGAGGCCGCGCTGCGCCCGGGCCACGTCGGCTCGGTGCGGCTCGGCTCGACGCTGCTCGGCGCGAACCTCGTCGTCTACGCGGCCGGCGCCGACGCGCACGTCCCGACGACCGCGATCGCGGCGATCGCCGGCGACGGACTCTTCGCCCACCGCGCCGTCACCCTGGACTATCCGGGATCGCGACTGATCGTCAGCTAGCGAGGAAGTGCGGCGAGTGCCGCGCGCGCGCGCTCGAGTTCGCCGCGGTACTCGTCGCGCTTCGTACGCTCGCCGGCGACGACCTCGGGCGACGCCTTCGCGACGAACCCGTCGTTCGCGAGCTTCTTCTCCGACCGCGCGACCTCGGACTCCAGGCGCGCAATCTCGCGCATGTAGCGCTCGCGCAGCTTCGCCGTGTCGGCGACGCCGCGCACGGCGAGGATGCGGTCCTGCAGCGTCCCGTCGCCGCCGTCGTAGGTCGCGATCCGCGCGCGCGCGAGCGTCGCGAGCGCCTCGACGACGTCGCGCTCGCCGGCCAAGGTCGCGGGAATCTCGACCTGCATCCAGTCCTTCGGCGCGATCTCCCAATCGGCGCGCGCGTTGCGCAGTTCCTCGACCTTCGCGATCACCGCGCGGAACGCCACCGCGTCGGTTTCAAATGCCGGAATCTCCGCGAGGTCGGGCCACGACGCGGTGACGATCGTCTCGCCGTCGTGCGGCAGCGTCAGCCAAATCTCCTCGGTGACGAACGGCGCGATCGGGTGCATCGCGCGCACGAACGCGTTCAGCACGAACGAGAGCACGGCGGCGCGCGTCGCCTCCTGCCCCTCGGCCTTCGTCGCCTCGACGTACCAGTCGCAGAACGTGTACCAGCCGAACTGCAGCAGCGCGTCGGCCGCGACCCCGAACTGGAACCCGTCGTAGGCGCGCTCGACCGTCGCGACGCAGGCGCGCAGCTCGGTCAGAATCCACTTGTCGGCGAGGGTCAGCGCGTCGCGCGGCGGGAGGACCGCCGCGCCGGGAAGGCCTTCCGGGAGCGCGCAGGTGTAGCGCAGCGCGTTCCAGAGCTTCGTCCCGAAGCGCTTCGCCTCGTCGCAGTAGCGCTCGTCGAAGCGCAGCTCCTGCGACTCTAGCCGCATCTGGCGCAGGATGCCAAAGCGCGTTCCGTCGGCGCCGTACTTCGGCACGAGGTCGGTCATCGGGTCGATCGCGTTTCCGAGCGACTTCGACAT
>JAFAMK010000026.1 GCA_019233415.1 Vulcanimicrobiota bacterium | reverse complement strand
GGGGGAAACCTCGCTCACCGCGAGCGCGCGCTCGATCATCGCGCGCTCGCGCAGCAGTTGTCCCAGGCGCACGATGTTGAGCGGGAAGAGCGCGACGTGCAGAAAGAACGTCGGCCACAGGTGCACGCCGCCGGCCCACAGGGCGTACGCGACGTTGCTGGCGAGCGCGATCTGCCGCAGCCGCACGGTGTCGGTCATGAAAAACGCGGCGAGCGTCAGCAGGGCACCCGCGAAGCCGGCCGCGTTGAGAACGACGAACCAGGACACGCGCCCGCGACTTCGTCACGGGAGCGGGCGGGTCCGCGCGGCGAAGCCCCGGCCTCGTGATCACGCAAGCGTCGTCCTCTCCCGCCGCCGGCCGCCCGCGGGTCGCGCGCGTCGACGTCATCGGGGTGCCGATGGACCTGGGCGCCGACCGGCGCGGGGTCGACATGGGCCCCTCGGCGATCCGCTACGCGCGGCTCAAGGAGTCGCTCGAAAAGATCGGGATCGCGGTGACCGACCACGGCAACCTGCGCGTCCCGGTCCCCGAGTCGGCGACGGTCGACGAGGCGAACGCGAAGTACTTCCCGATCATCAAGGCGGTCTGCGACGAGCTGGCGGTCGCCGTGCACGACGTCGTCGCGCACGGCGGGTTCCCGCTCGTCCTCGGCGGCGACCACTCGATCGCGATGGGAACGATCGCGGGCGTCGCGCGCGCCCGCGGCCGCGCGCCGGGCGTGATCTGGGTCGACGCGCACGGCGACATCAACACGCCGCTGACCTCGCCGTCGGGGAACGTGCACGGGATGCCGGTCCACTTCGCGCTGCAGGAGCACGCGGTCGACCCGAAGCGCATGGCGTTCATCGGCCTGCGCGACGTCGACGAGGGCGAGAAGCGCGCGATCCGCGAGCTGGGCGTGCGTGCGTTCACGATGGCCGACGTCGACCGGCTCGGGATGAGCCGCGTGATCGACGAGGCGCTCACGCTCGTCGCCGACGGCGAGCACTCCGTCCACGTCAGCTTCGACATGGATGGCGTCGACCCGCACGAAGCCCCGGGCGTCGGCACGCCGGTCCGTGGCGGCATCACCTACCGCGAAGCGCACTCCCTCATGGAAGGCGTCGCCGCGAGCGGCACGCTCGGCTCACTCGAAATCACGGAGATCAACCCGATCCTCGACCGCGAGAACCGCACCGCGATCCTCGCCGTCGAACTGATCCTCTCCGCGCTCGGGAAGACGACGCTCTAGGGCCGTTCGGCGAGTTCGGTTGCACGCAGCGCGTTGCGGCCGATCACGCAGAGCGGCACGTCGCGCCAGTGTGTTTCGAGCCGCTCGGACCAGGCGTCAGCGAACGTGATTCCGTCGAGCCCGCCGAGCAGGCAGATTTCGTCGTCACCCTCGCCGTGGCGGAACTCGTAGTCGACGTCGGCGAGGTCCTGGACCGCGATCCCGTCGAGCGGCGCGCCGATCCGCGCGAGGGCGCGGTAGACGCGGGCGGCGTTGTCGTCGTCCGCGTCGTACCACAGGCAGTGGTCGCACGCGTCGGTGCGCTCACCGTGCAGGCGCTTCGCGAGACCGCCGACGACGAGCGTCCGCGCGCGCTCACGGGCGAGAGCCTGCAGCAACTCGGCGAACGCGGCGTGGTGGTTCGGCATCGGCACCTCCTGGCGCGGTCTGCGAGCCTACGTCAGGAGCACCTCGGCCACCTCGTCCGAGAAGTACATGCGCCGCCCGTCGACGACGAGGGCGCCTGGAGCCTCGGGATCGTGGCGTGCGTGCGCCAGACCACAGTCCAGCAGGACGCGGGCGCAGCCGGGCCAGTCACCCGCATTGGCCGGCAGGTTGCGTGAGGCCCATGAGAGCGTGCCGATGACGTCGTCGCCGTAGGCGTGCGGCTCGGTCCAGTGTGCGCCGTGGTCGAGCAGGAACCGCGTCAGCGCCGGGTCGCCGCGGAAGACCGCGTGATTCAGCGCGCTCGCCTCGAAGTCGCCGCCGCGCACGGCGATCGGCCACCCGAGTTCGATCATGGTGCGCACGCCGAGGTCGTTGCCGCCCGCGACGAGTTCCGGCAGCACGCGCAGTTGGTGCTCCGAGAGCGCCCCTGGCAGATCGGGCCGCCGCGTGCGAATGCGGTGCGCCTCGGCCACGTCGCCGCGCGCGCACGCCGCCACGAACGACTCCGCCTCCGAGAGCGCATCGGGTGCGGCGTCCGGCGCGCCACGCTCGCGCAGCAGCGCGGCGACGTCGTCGAGCCCGAACTGCATTGCGAGGCTGTAGGCGCTCGTGCCGTCCGGCGTGCGCTTCGACGCGTCGGCGCCGGCGTCCAACAGCGCCTCGGCGTGCGCGCGTGAACGGCGGCGCTTGATACCCCACAGCAGCGGCGAGCCCCACTGCGTGATCGGTTCGTTCCGCGCCGGCTCGTTCGGATCGGCGCCGTGTCCCAACAGCAGCGCGAGTGGAGTGACGTCAGGATGGTCCAGCGCGTGGTAGATCGCGTTCGACCCGGCGGCGTGCGCGCCGTGCTCCAGCAGCACGCGCGTAACTTCGTCGGTGCCGAGTGAGTGATACAGCGACTCGCCGTCGTTCGGATCGGCGCCGGCTTCGAGCAGCATCCGCGTCAGCACGGCGTCGCCGTGCTTCACCGCGCCGTATAGCGCGGAGAGCGCATGTCCGTCTTTGGTGGTGAATAGCTGGTTCGCAGCGGCACCCGCATCGAGCAAGAACCGCGCGCAGCGGTGCAGCTTGTTGCGATACGCTTCCAGCCACAGCAGGCTCGAATGCGTCACCGCGACGAGCGGTAGCAGGTGCAGCGGCCCGCCGGCACGGTTCAGCCACGCGGGATCGGCCGCCGTCGCGCGGCGCAGCGCGTCCTCGTCGCCGACTGCGCAGGCGAGATACGGATCGTCGCCGAGCAGGTCGGGGTGCTCGTCGAGGACGCGCACGGCGACGCGCGGACTCGCGCGATAGATGCCGTCGTCGACGAGTTCGCTGCCGTAGACGAGGCCGAGCCAGCGCAGCACCAGCGCGGCGCGGTCGGGACGCGCCGACGCCTGCACCTCGACGTACCGGCTCAGATCGTTCCAGGACGCGAACCCGTACTCGCGCGCGACGGCCGACTGCATGTCGTGCAATCGCAGCTCCATCGCCGCGAGCGCCGCGTCGTCACGCCCGGCCGCCGCGGGAAGCGCGGCGCGCAACGTTGCGAATGCCTCCGGAGCGCCGGCGCGGTACGCGCGCAGCAGATCCTTGGCCTGTTTCTTCAGATGATCGAGATGCGCTCGGTCGGGCAAACGGCGCATGAGAAAACCTCCGTGCATGAATCGCCGGCGGCCCGCAACACGGCTGCACAAAGGCGCAGAGCACCGTATCGAAACTGCAAGTGGGTTCAACCCTTCCCGCGGGCCCGGGCGCGGCTTGCACCGCGAGCCCATCATAGGGGCTGCGCGGCCTTGCGTCAATCCGCCGCCGAGGCGCTAGGAAGCACGGCCGTCGATGACGCATTCTGGTCGCAATCACCCCATACCCCAAGCCGCCCCGGTGCAGCATGCATTCGATCGTCGGCGAGCCGTTGTCGACGTCGAAGCGACCTTGCACTTCGGGCTATTTCGGTTTTCCGTGCCTTCGTCGCCGTGATGCTTTCGCCGCCTTCAGGCGTGTAGGGCATAGCTCAGTTACGTGCACACCCGCCGTTGCGAGCGCCGCATGGTGTTGATAGTCGCTGTCCACCGCGTTGAGGATCGTTGCAGATGTAGGAGCGCCCAACATGAGGGCTACGTATATTCGGTCACTGAGATCGAATGTCTGAAGATCGGCTTGAGCGGGGAAATGCACGTACTCGCCGTTGGCATCTCTGGGGATCGCGACCCGCAAAACCAATTTCTCGTTGTATGAGTTATCCATAATGTGACGGTAGAAGGCGTCGCCTACGCCGGGTTGCCCACTCCCAGAAAGGTAGCTCCTATATCTTTCCAATAGCGCGTCTTCATCGTCGATGATTACGATCC
>JAFAMK010000428.1 GCA_019233415.1 Vulcanimicrobiota bacterium | reverse complement strand
CGTATCCGGCGCATCAGTACATCGTCGCCGGCCAGTCGCGCGACGCGATTCGCGTCGGCAACTCGGTCGTCCACGACACGATCGCGGACGAGACGTACTATGGAACGACGAACAACTATCCCGCCGGCTGCGCGGACCTCGGCGTTCACCCGTCCCCGCCAATTCTCGTTCCCGCCCTTGGGCCGCCTTCCTCACCGTGGGCGAGCCCGACGATGCGCGGCACGGAAGGTGAGTGCTACGACGTACCGACGTTCGCGGAGATTCTGAACCAGGCGACGCACCGGCGACCTGGCCTGATCACGTGGCAGCAGTTCGCGACGGTGACGGCGCAGCCGCTGCCGCTCCATGGCGAGCAGCCGTTCAACGGGTTCATCAACATCCGTAACTGGTGGAACCACCGCTGGGCGCCATCGGGGAAATACGTGCTCGACGTCGCGAAGGGCGGCGCGATGCCGAACTTCTCGTGGGTGAAGCCGCCGTGCGTCGATGCGAGCGATCACCCCGGGACCGGCGACGGCGGGCCGTCGTGGGTGAAGGATGTCATCAACGCGGTCGGGAGCAACGAGAAGCAGTGGGACCACAGCGTCATCTTCGTCGTGTGGGACGACTGGGGCGGGCTCTACGATCACGTGATACCGCCATCGCCGCGCCCCTGGGACAACATGGGTCCCGGTCTGCGCACGCCGTTCCTCGTGATCTCGCCGTACGTCGCGCGCGGCAGCGTGGCGCACGGCGTCGCCGACTACGGTTCTGTCATGCGCTTCGTCGAGGACCTCTTCGGGACGGGACGGCTCGGGACGCTCGATGCGCACGCGCCGGACCTCACCGGGTACTTCGACTTCTCACAACTGCGAACGTTCGAGCCCGTCGCGGCGAAACCGCCGATCACCTGGGAGGCGGCGTGCACGAAGACGCCGATGCCGTTCGTCTCGCCGACGCCGTTCCGCGACTAACCTCGGCGGGGCTTATCCGCGCCGACGTCGCCGATCACGTTGCCGGTGATCGTGCTGCGTTCGACGACATGGCGCGCGCCGGCGGTGACGAGCAGGCCGTACTGCGCGTTGCCGCTGACGTGCGAGCGCGTGAGCTCGATCTCGCAACCGGCGCGCACGCCGATCCCGGAGTCCGCGTTGTCGACGACCGAGCACTCGTCGACGAGCGCGCGGCCTCCGTCGTGCACCAGGATGCCGTAGTAGGCGTTCTCGCGCACCCGGCTTCCGCGCACGATAGCGCGCCCGTCGGCGACGTCGAGCCCGCTGTGCGTGTTCTTGGCCAGATCGCAGCGTTCGAGCGTGACGTTGGCGCCGTCGCCGACGTGGATGCCGGAGCGTCCGCTGGCGCGGATGGTGCAGTCGCGCAGGATCGGGCCGGCCGACGCGCGCGCCCACACGCCGATCCCGGCGTTGTCGCGGATCGTGCAGCGTTCGAGGACCGTCCCGCCCTCGTCGGCGAGCACGCCGTGGCTCGCGCCGTTCGCGATCGTGCAGCCGACGAAGCGCGCGTTGCCGAGCACCTCGACGCCCGCGTCGTGCGACTCGTGGAACGTGCAGTCCTCGAAGCGCGCGGCGGCGCCGCGGCCGATCCATACGCCGCCACCGCCGCACTCGCGCACGGCGCAGCGGCGGAACGTCGGGTCGGCGCCGACGCGAATCCAGATGCCGTCCGTCGGGCCGCCGACGATCTCGCAGTCCTCGACGAGCGCGCGGCCTGAGTCGACATCGAGCGCGCATCGGTTCTCGCGCGTCGCCTCGCCGGCACGCCGCACGACGAGCCGGCTCAGCATGATCCCGTCCGACGCGAGCGTCAGCGCGGGCATGCGCTTCGACTCGATGACGACGGTTCCGAGCGTGCCGACGCCGACGAGCGCGAGCGGACGGTCGAGCACGAGCGGGTCGCGATGCACGCCCGGCTGCACGAAGATTTCGGCGCCGTCGGGAGCGTCGCGGACCGCTGCGCGCAGCGTGCGGTAGCGCTTGCCGCCGACGACCGCCGCGGCGCCGCGCAGCAGCGGGACGATCGCTGGCCGTTTCGCGGGCTTCTCGAGCGCGGCGACGAGCCTTTCCGCGTCGGCGTCGGACAGCGCGCCGTTGCCGCCGCCGAATGTGTGCGGATAGTAGTAGGCGTCGACGAAACGGCTCGCGTGCGAGTCGCCGCGCAGGCGGTCGGCGTGGTGCGCGATCTGCGCCGGCGTGGGATTTCCGGGTGGTAGCATTCCGTCACGGACAAACGCGTTGATGATCCGCTGCCAGAGCGCTTCGGCGTGCGAGCGCGCAGCGAGGTTGGGCTCAGCCATCGGGCTCGGCCGTTGCGCGGGGGCGTTTTCCGCAGACGTCGCATAGCGTAGCATCCGCGGCCGATGGCGGCGTCGCTTCGGCGAAGCGCAGGTTGACGAACCGGCGTTTGACCTGCGGTGCGTCCGACTCCAGCGCGACGACGAGGCGCAGCGCGTCGTCGTCGGAGAGCGCGCCTGCGGTGTCGCCGTAACGCGCGGGATAGTAGAAGCCCTCGACGAGCTGCACGAGCCGGTCGTCGCCCGCGTCGCGCGCTGCACGCGCCAGTTCGGCCGGCGTCAGCGCAGCCGCCTTCGTCGGGACGAGACCGCGTGCCGCGACTGCGAGGAGCGCCCGCCGCCAGAGCGCTTCTGCGTACGTGCTCGTCATGGATATGCCTTCGGCGCGACGCGCGCGGCGCTCGTGGAGCGACGTCTTAAGACGAGCAAGACGACGAGGGCAACAGCGCCGAGCGCTATGAGGACGAGCGCGAACGGCGTGAGCACTTCCCACAGCGATGCGATCGGGTCGGCGAATGATGGGAGCGGGCCGCTCACCCCGTCGCCGAGGCCGCCGGAAAGATCGTTCGACGGCCCGCTCTCCGCGCGCTCGGTGTCGGATTGCGTGGGATTGTCGGCGGGCTGCGGTGTCGGCGTTGCTTCGGGCTGCGGTTGCCGCTGCGGTTGCTCTCGAGGTCGTTGCTGCTGTTGGAGCGGCGGTGGCGTGCGTGAGGCGAGGTTCGGCTGCGTGCGGCTGGCGCGCTGCGCGTGGTGGTTGGTTGCGGCGAAGAGGGCCGCGACGAGCAGGAGCGTCGCCGCGAGTGTGGTGAGCGCGAGCGCCACGAGCCAGCCGGTCGCGGTGTGCCGTTCACGCACGCCAGCACCCCAGCGCTTCGTGTCCGGAGCGATCGAGCAGCGGCACGACGGCCTGGTTCGTATCGCGGTAGCCGGCGCTGCGCGTCGCGACCGTCGCCCGCGACAAGCGCACCCAAGCGACACAGAGCGCGAGCGATGCGACGGCGAGGCACGCGACCTCGAGCGGAATTTCCTGTGCGAGCGTCGCCGGTGCGAACGCCACCGCGATGACAACGGGCGTGCCGGCCAGCGGGAAGAACGTCCACGGTGCCCGCGGGAACGCGGGTCGCGCGAAGCGCAATCCGCGTGCGAGGAGCTGCATCGCGGCGTACAGCACGCACGTGAAACCCCCACCAAGCGGGAACAGCAGCACGAATCCGACGACCACTGCAAGCGCGTACGCCTCGGCATTGTGCGGTGATGCGCGCCATGCGAGCGACGGCAAGACGACGAGCGCGAGGTACTGCAAGAGCGCGAACGCGCCGCGGTGACCGACCGGAGCCGGCCATTCGGGAAGCGCCCAGCGTCCGGCAACGACGGCGAGCGCGAACGGGACGACGAGTTGCCAGCGGCCTTGCGCGTGGAGCGCGCCGAGCCCGGTGGCAGCGAGGAACACGAGCAGGGCGGCGAGGTTGACGGCGTGGCGCAGCGTTCGGTCGCCGGCGATCACGCGGAGCGCTGCCCCACCGCTGTCGTAGCGCGCCGTCACCGTCGTGCCCACGTCGAGCAGGTGCCGTTCTTTTGCGAAGAACTCGGCGTCGACGCGCCGCCGCCAGTCCTTCACCGCCAGACGACCTCGTGCGTGAAGACGGGGACGACGTTCGGCGTTACGGAGACGATCGGCAGTTGGCGCTCCGTCTCTTCCTCGTGCTCGCGCAGGCTCACGAAGATCACGGCCGCGCCGCGCCGCCGCACCTCGCCGACCAGCATCCCCGCGATCGTTCCGCGGTCGCCGGCGAGTTGCAGGCCGGCGAGCACCTTCTCGAGTTTGTCCATGTCGAGATCGACCGGGCGCAGCCGCTGTTCGACGACGTCGCCCGGACCGCTCTGGCACAGGAAGCGCACCTTGAAGCGCCGCCCGGCGAGCGTGCGGCACAGCGCCGCCGTGAACGCGATCGCTTTCTCGAAGCGGTAGCGGTGCAGCGCCACGAGGTCGTCCGGCGGCGCGGTCGTGTCGAGCACGACGCTGACGTCGTCTTCGCTCGGGTCTTCGAATTCGCGCACGTAGAGCTCGAGCGGATACTCGGGCGCGCGCAGCGAGAGGACGCGGTGGATCAGCTTCGGATTGTCGCCCGGGCGGTACTCGCGCGCGCCGATGAATTCTTCGGCGGCGACTGGGACGTGCGTCAGTCGGCCGACCGCGAGGTGCCGCCCGGCGAGCAGCGACGTCACCGTCGGTTCGAGTTGGTACAGTGCCGGCAAGATCGGCACGGTATGCGTCGTCTCGAACACCGCGGTTGCGTTGAACGCGCTTCCGGGAACGGAGACCGTCGCGCGGAACGGACCGAGCCGCAGCGGCGCACGGTTCCGCACGATGACGTTCCAACGGCGCGTCGCCGTTGCGCCGGGCGCGAGCGCGTCGAGCGCGTGCGCCGACGACGACGGCAGCGAAAACGAACCGGAGGCGAGCGACGCGTCGAGCAGGACGCCGAGCGCGGGGACGATGCGCGTGCGGTTGCGCAGGTCGAGCGCGAACGGCCACATCGTCATCGCACGCGCGTCGCCGGGGAGATCGCCCACCGAAAGCTCGAGCGCATGCGCGCCCGCGAGCGCGAGCACTGACGCGAAGCTGGTCCAGAGCAGGGGAAAGATGACGACGAACGCGAGCAGCGGCGCATCGTGCGGATGCGCGCGGCCGACGGACACCGCGGCGAGCGCGAGCAGGGCAAACCACCCCGCGCCGACGAGCGCCTGCGGGTGCCACGTGATCTGCACGCGTGCCGGTCGCTGCATGATGCTAGTCCGGAAGGCGCACGTCTTCGATCAACCGGGCGACGATCCGCACCTTCCACTCGGTCATGCTCATCAGCCGGTCGGGCATCGCCTTCGGGATCAGCCGGTGCGGGAGCGCGTGCAGGAAGAGCGACTTGACGTCGTCCGGTACGACGTACGCGCGCCCTTGCACGAGCGCGTAAGCGCGCGCGAGTTGCATCAGCTGCAGCGCCGAGCGAGGGCTGGCGCCGAGCGCGAGCTGATCGCTCTCGCGGCTGCGCCGCACCGCCGCGACGATGTAGCGCACGAGCCGCTCGTCGATCGCGACCGCGTCGACGAGGGCGATCAGCTCGCGCAGCCGCGCAATTCCGATCACCGGAGCGATGCGCGCCAGCGGATCGTCGCCGAGCCGGTCGAGCAGCAGCGCGGCCTCGTCGGATTCGCTCGGATAACCAGGTGAGAGCAGAATCTGGAAACGATCGAGTTGCGCTTCGGGCAGGTCGTTGACGCCGGCGTGCTCGACCGGGTTCTGCGTTGCGATCACCATGAACGGCGCCGGCAGCGGATGGGTGTGACCCTCGACCGTCACCTGCCCCTCGCCCATCGCTTCGAGCAGCGCGCTCTGCGTGCGCGGCATCGCGCGGTTCAGCTCGTCGGCGAGGACGATGTTCGCGAAGACGGCGCCGTGGACGAAGACGTCCTTGCGCGGGTCGACGTAGCCGGTGATGTCGACCGGCAGGAGGTCCGGCGTGCACTGGATGCGCGCGAACGCGCAGTCGACCGAGCGCGCCAGCGCGCGCGCGAGCATCGTCTTCCCGACACCCGGGCGGTCTTCGAGCAGCACGTGTCCGCGCGCGAGCAGCGCCGCGACGACCAGCTCGATCGTCTGGCGTTTGCCGACGATCACGCGCTCGATGTTCGCGATCAGCGCGCCGATCTCGCGGCTTGCGTCGGTCGTCTCGGCGGAAACAGCGGTCATGCAGGAGCTCCGTGCGGCTGGTGCGGCGATCCGAGCGGAAGAGGACGGGTGTCGAAGTAGCGTGGCGCGACCCAGCGCGCGACGAATGCGCCGAGCGCGGTGACGACGAGGACGAGCACGACGAGTTCGAGCGCCAGCGCGGAGCCGAGGTCGGTCCAGAGGCGTTCGCCGATTTGCGGACCGGTCAACGCGAGAACGCGCGCAGCGAGCGCATCCGGCGTGAGGCCGCCGGAGAGCAGCACCAGCGCGAGCACGAGTCCGAACCAGCGCGCACCTGATCCGACCACACGCAGCAGGCCACCGCTCCACGCGCCGTGCCAGCGGCGCAACGCGAACAAGATGCCGCGCGCAGCGAGTGCGACTAGCGCAGGAAAGGCGAGAACCGTGGCGATGGCAGCGAGAGCGACGAGGCCCTGCGCGAGATTCGGCAGTTGCTCGTGCGCCGCGGCGATAAGCGGTAACGCGACGATGAACGCGAACGCGCCGAGCGCGAGCGCATCGCAGAACCGGCCAACTCGTTCCGTTCCGCGATGCACGCGTGCGCAGTGCTCGCATGACGCCGGCAGCGCGTCGTGCGGTGCGCTGCGGCGCCCTGCAAGCGGAAGAAGAACCACCAGCCCGACCGCGACCCCCTCGAATGCCGCAGCGATCGCGAGTTGTGCCGCGGGCGACAGCGACGTCGTCGGTACGACGTCGAGCACGATGGCGCGCGCGTCGCCGTCGGCGGTAAATGATGCATCGCCGGCGGCGGCGCGGTGTGCGAACGCGTCCGCAGGGGCGGGCGGTGCTATGACGACCTGGACGCGGTCGGGGCCGACGTGCATCGAGATGCCGCCGCCGAAGCCCGCGCCGACGTAGAACGCTCGGTCCTTCGAGAGCGGTACGAGATGTGCTCCTGCGGCGCAGGCAATCACCGACGGTGAGCGCGCGTCGTAGAGGTGGATGCCGGTTGCGCCGAGCGGCGGCGGGGCGGCGAGAAGCGCGCGCGCCAGTGCCGGATGATTGCGCACGATGTAGCGGGCGGCCACGTAGGCGCGGAAGACGTTCGTCAGTTCGCCGAGGACGGGAACGTGTGCGACGTACGACTGCCAGCGCCGGTCGAACTGCGCGGCCGTGCGGCGGTCGAGCGGGGCGGGCGGTAAATCGTGCGAGGTGCCCGTTTCGCGCCGGACGATGACGAGCTTCGGCCGGACCTGCGCGAGGTCGACCACGGCGCCGTCGTCGCGGAGCGTTGCGCTGCTCAGTTCGAAGTTCGCCCGCCCCGCATGTCGGTCGGCGCGGTCCCACGGTTGATCCCAAAGCGGTGTGAAGCCGTCGATGTTCCAAACCGGCGCGACCGCCGCGGTCGAGCGAGCGTCGACGAGGACACCCGACGTAACGGCCTTGATCGCAAGGTCCGCTTCGTACAAGACGCGGCCGACCTCGCTCTGCGCGAGCCAAGCCGGTGAGTAGACGCGCTCGACGCGGGTGTCGAGCCGTTGTTCGAGCGCGCCTTCGAGGTCGCGGTCGAGTCCGCGCAGGGTGTCGTAGTAGCACTCGCGCCCGTCGTGCAGCGGAATGCGCAGCCCGTTCGCGCGCAGCCTTGCGACGAACACGCTGTCGTCGCCGGCGAGCAGCTTCGTGCGGAGCAAGGCGCCGCCGACTTCGGGCTGGCGGTCCCAATCCTTCGGCGCAACGGGATTGAGGCTGAAGAAGGGGTCATGGTGCTCGACCGCCAGACGCAGCACGTCGCGGAACAACGCGAGGTCGATCGTGCGCGTCGCGCGCCGGCCGGCGAGGATCAGCCGACGGCGAAGTGGGTCGTACCCGACGCTGGTGAGGTCGAGCCGCGCGGCGAGCGCGTCGGCGGTGACGTCGCCGATCTTGATCCCACCGGGTTCGCCGGTGAACGGCTGACCGTTGTCGTAGCTGCTCGGGTTGAAGGTATGGCCCTGCGCCCTGTCCAGTTCGTACTGGGTTCGCATGACCTCGTACTGAAGATAGTTGAGCGCGTCGCCGCGGACTTGTTCGGCGAACGCGCGCTCGCCGTGGACCTCGTATTCGGTCGCTGCGAACGTCGAAAGGCGCGCGACGAGGTCGGCATCGGTCTTGCCAAGCTTCACCTCGGCGCCGACCGTCGCGCCGCCGAGCTTCGCGGCAGACCAAACCGTGTCGTATGCCATGGAGACGGCCTTGTCGCGAAACTTCTGCCGCTCGGCTTCGGTCGAGGCGGCGTCGGCGCGCTGCAAGTACGCCTGCACGAGCAGCACGCTCGGGACGATCCCGACGGCCTTCGTGTACGTCGAGGTGTAGCCGGTGACGTCGGCCGTCGCGGCGAGGTCGCTCCCCGCACGTACCTGTTCCAGCCGCGCGATGCGCGCGTCGAGCGCGCTGGCGCCACGGGCATCGACGGCGTTGGTTTTTTCGTACAGCGTGTACCCGGCATTGCCGATGGTCCACGGCGCCTTGAACGTGTTCTCGAGCGTCTTCGCGCTGAACGCCGCACGGTCGCCGCTGACCTGCGGCGCCTGCTTTGCGATCAGCGCCGCAGCGCCGCTCTTCGCGAGCGAGTCGATCGCGGTTCCGGCCAGCGTCTTCGCCGCGTCGACGAGGTTTGCGTTGCGAACGTCTTGGACCGCAGCATTCTCCAGCTCGGCCGCGTGCTGTTCCGAGAGTCCCATGAACTCGTTGCGCGCGTGCCGGGCCTCCTGCGCTTGCAGGATCGCGAGGCGGCGTTCGAGCTGCGCGACGCGCTGCTGGTCGACGGGGCGCTTCCCGCCGGCGCCGGCGCTCGCCGGAAGGATGACGAGCGCGAACAGCACGGCGCCGAGCGCCGTGAAACGGAACCGACCGAGACCATGACGTCCAGCCAGGGAGCGAGCCTTCTACGCTCGCCCCTCTGTCCCTCGGCGGGGCGAAATGTTCGCTACAGCAGCGTGCGGCGCAGGTCGCTCAGCGCGTGCTTGACCTCGACCGTGAAGCGCGCGGCGTTCGCGCCGTCGATCACCCGGTGGTCGTAGGAGAGCGAGAGCGGCTGGATCAGGCGCGGGACGAACGCGGTGCCGTCCCAGACCGGGCGCGTCTCGGCCTTGCACGCGCCGAGGATCGCGACTTCCGGCGCGTTGATGATCGGCGTGAAGTACGTACCGCCGATCGAGCCCAGCGAACTGATCGTGAACGTCGCGCCGTTCATGTCGTTCGGGCCGAGTTTCCCGTCGCGCGCTTTCGCCGCGAGTTCCGCGGTCTCGTGCGCAATCTCGACGATGCCCTTGCGGTCGACGTCGCGGATCACCGGGACGAGGAGTCCGTTCGGCGTGTCCGCGGCGAAGCCGAGGTGGTAGTATTTCTTGAGGACCAGCTCGTCACCGTCGAGCGACGCGTTGAACTGCGGGAAGCGCTTGAGCGCGGCGACCGAGGCTTTCATCAAGAACGCGAGCATCGTCACCTTGACGTCCTTGCGCTCGGCGTTGATCGCCTTGCGGAACGCTTCGAGGTCGGTGACGTCGGCGTCGTCGTTCTGCGTGACGTGCGGGATCATCACCCAGTTGCGCGCCAGCACGGGACCGCTGATCTTCTGGATGCGCGAGAGCGCGACGCGTTCGACCGGTCCGAACTTCGCGAAGTCGACGCTCGGCCACGGCGGCAGGTTCAGGCCGAGGCCGCTCGCGGCGCCGTTCGTCGCCGGCGGCGCGGCGAGCGTACTCTTCACGAAGCCTTGCACGTCTTCGCGCGTGACACGGCCGTTCGGCCCGCTTCCACGGACGCGTCCAAGATCGACACCCAGTTCACGTGCAAACCGCCGAATCGCCGGCGACGCGTGCACGGTCACCGCCGTCGTGGTGCCATTCGTCGAAACCGCCGGCGCTGCTGCGGGCGCAGTCGACACGACCGGCGTCGGCGCGGCGGGTTCAGCCGGCGCGGGTGGTGGCGTGGGTGCCGCAGCGGGTGCCGCGGCCGGCGCTGCAGCCGCAGGTGCCGCGGCTGGCGCGGCGGCTGCGTCGCCGTCCGACGACTCGACCGTCGCGAGGACGCTGCCCTGCGAGACCTTGTCGCCGATCTTCACGCGAATCTCTTTCACCACGCCGGCGGCGGAGGCGGGGACCTCCATCGTCGCCTTGTCCGACTCCAGCGTGACGAGCGGAGCTTCCTTCGTGACGGTGTCGCCGGCTTTCACCAGCACTTCGATCACCGGAACGTCGCTGAAGCCGCCGAGGTCGGGGACGGTCAGTTCGATCTGCGCCATGTTCGTGTCGTGTCGCTTCCTAAACGGTGGTCGGCTCGGGCTTTGCGGCGTCGATTCCGTACTTCGCGATCGCGTCGGCGACGCGTGCCTGGTCGATCGTACCGTCGTCGGCGAGCGCCTTCAGCGCGGCGAGCGCCACCCAACGGCGGTCGACCTCGAAGAACGCGCGCAGCTGCTTGCGCGTGTCGCTGCGGCCGAACCCGTCCGTGCCGAGCGCATGAAAGCGCCGTTCGACGAACGGCCGAATCTGCTCGGCGAACGTCTTGACGTAGTCGGTCGCGGCGACCACCGGGCCGTCGTGCCCGTGGAGCTGTTCGGCGACGTACGCGCGCTTCGGCGTCTCGGTCGGGTGCAGCAGGTTCCAGCGCGCGGCGGACTCGCCGTCGCGGTGGAGGAGCGTGAAGCTCGTCGCGCTCCACACGTCGGCGACCACGCCGAAGTCGTCGCGCAGCAGATCGGCCGCGGCGAGCACCTCGCGCAGGATCGAGCCGCTCCCCATCAGCTGCACGCGCGGCTTGCCGTCGGCGGCGCCACCGTCACGCAGCAGATAGAGCCCGCGCAGAATCCCGTCCTCCGCGCCGGCCGGCAGTGCCGGGTGCGCGTAGTTCTCGTTCAACAGCGTGATGTAATAGTAGACGTCTTCCTGATCGGCGAGCATGCGGCGCATCCCGTCCTGCACGATCGTCGCGACTTCGTACGCGTAGGTCGGGTCGTACGGAACGCAGTTCGGCACGCCCGCCGCGAACAGGTGCGAATGCCCGTCCTCGTGCTGCAAACCCTCGCCGTTGAGCGTCGTGCGGCCCGAGGTTCCGCCGAGCAGGAAGCCGCGCGTGCGCATGTCGCCGGCCGCCCACGCGAAGTCGCCGATGCGCTGGAACCCGAACATCGAGTAGAAGATGAAGAACGGGAGCGTCTGCACGCCGTGCGTCGAGTACGATGTCCCCGACGCGATCCACGAGCACATCGCGCCCGCTTCGGTGATCCCTTCCTGCAGAATCTGGCCGGCCTTGTCCTCGCGGTACCACATCAGCTGGTCGGCGTCTTGCGGACGGTAGAGCTGGCCGACCGTCGAGTAGATGCCGAGCTGGCGGAACATCCCTTCCATGCCGAACGTGCGCGACTCGTCGGCGACGATCGGCACGACGCGCGGCCCGACGTTTTTGTCGCGCAAGATCGCCGAGAGCGTGCGCACGAACGCCATCGTGGTCGAGAACTCGCGCTCGCCGCTGTCTTCGTGCAATGCCGCGAACGCCGCGCGTTCCGGCACCGCGAGCGGCGCCTCGACATTGCGGCGGCGCGTCGGAACCGCGCCGAGCTTCGCCGTGCGCTCGCGCAGGTATTCGGGCTCGCGCGAGTCGGGCGCCGGCTTGATGAACGGCACCTTTTCGAGGTCGTTGTCGGAGATCGGGATCGAGAAGCGGTCGCGGAACGCGCGCAGTTGCTCGACCATGAGTTTCTTCTGCTGGTGCGCGATGTTCATGCCCTCGCCCGCGCTGCCCATGCCGTAGCCTTTGATCGTCTTCGCGAGGATGACGGTCGGCGAACCGGTATGCTCGACGGCCGCTTTGTAGGCTGCATAGACCTTGTAGGGATCGTGGCCGCCGCGGTTGAGATCCCAGATCTCGTCGTCGCTCATGTGCTCGACGAGCGCCGCCGTCTCCGGGTAGCGGTTGAAGAAGTTCTCGCGCACGAACTTGCCGTCGCGCGACTTGTAGGTCTGGTACTCGCCGTCGACCGACTCGTTCATCACGTGCACGAGACGCCCGTCGATATCGGCCTCGAGCAGCGGGTCCCAGCGGGAGCCCCAGATCACCTTGATCACGTT
>JAFAMK010000405.1 GCA_019233415.1 Vulcanimicrobiota bacterium | reverse complement strand
GGTGTTGTAGGCCCGCGCGAGGGTGGCGCTGTAGGTGAAGATCGGGCCGGAAGCGATCGGGCCGGCTACGTAGCTGCGGGCGGCGCTGAGCGTGCCGAGGAACGTGCCGGATGCCGAAGTCCACTGGTCGGTGAACGTCATCGCGGTTGCGCCGATGCCTTGCTGCGCGGCGATCGTGTGAACGGCGTACGGGCTCCCGAGCGCCTGCCCAGGGAAGTAGCTGTTCATCGTCAGCGCCGCGGTGAACGTGCTCGCCGAGAGCGTTTCGGTCCAGGCGCCGTTGGCGTCGAGCCGTGCGCCGAGCGTCGAGGGGTTGTTCACGTCGAACGCGCCCTGGCCGTTGAGGTAGCGCACGAACGAGAACGTCGTCGCGCTGGTGCGCGTGATCTGCAGCAGGACGCTGGCGATTGCATTCGGGTTGAGCGCGTTGAAGGTGCCGAAGTTGAGCACGAGCGTCGTGACGTTGCCGGTCGCGTCGACCGCGTACCGGTAGCCGGTGAATGCGCCGGCCGTCAGCGTTCCGCTCGCGTTCGGCGTGCCGGCGTGGATCACGCTTTCGATCGTCCCGGGAGCGTAGGTCGGTCCGGGTGCGGTCGGCGCCGCGCCGAACGGGAACGCTTCGCGCGCGAGGTTCGCTTCGAGGACGACGTCGCTCGCCGGTGTCACGACGTCGGGCACGGGCGGCGGCGGCGCGGCCGGAACACCGCCGGCCTGCCATGACTGCGAGATGAGGCTGTTGCCGCCTGCCGAGGGAACGAGCGATGACGGTGCGACGCCATCGAGCGCGTACGTCGCGCCGCTCGGGACGAGCGCGAGCGGCTGCAGCGTGCGGAAGAACGGGACGCGCGAGCGGAAGCCGCCCGAGACCGAGCTGCGCGCCGCGAACGTGCCGCGGTACGCCTCGGTGCCGCCGGCTTCGAACAGCACCACCGCTCCCGCGGCCGGAGCCACGTTGTTTACGGTGAGGCTTCCGGCGATCTGCGCGGCCGTCGCCTTGTCGAAATAGCTCACCGCGCCGGACGACGCGACGTTCGCGCCGTTCGCGTTCGCCGTCGCGACGACGAGATCGGGGCACGCCGCGGTGAAGTCGCCACCGGTGGCAGGCGCGATGTAGCGCGCTTTCGACGGGTCGTTGAGGTTCGGCACGATCGTCCCGGCCGGCGCGAATCCGCAGCCCGCGGGCTTGGCGAGGCTCCACGTGATCGCACCGGCGGCGTTTCCGCCGAGCAAGTCACCGCTGACGTCGCGCACGAGCGCACTGAACGTCACGGCGCCGCCGCTGAAGACGCTCGCGCTTGCCGGCGAGACGGTGAGCGCGACCGGACTCGGCGTGCTACCGGCTGCCGCGAGCACATGACGGCCGCGCGACGCCGTCACGGTGCCGGCGCCGGCGGCGTACGGCACGATGCGGCCGACCGCCGGATTCGCGGTCCCGGCCGTCAGCAGCACGGTGCCGTTCAGCGTCGTCAGCCCGTCGTTCGCGTAGACGACGACTTGCGGTGCGCGGCCGGTGTCGGCGATGAACGCCGCGCGGTTTGCCGTCGCGTACGCGCTCTGGCTCGCATCGAAGTTTCCCTGCGCGTCGACGAACTGCGTCGAGCCGTCGGGATAGACGACGACCGCCCCCGGCGCGAGATCGGCACCGGACAGCGTCGAGAGCGTTCCGAACGCGGTGAGGTCGAGATCGGTCTGGCCGAAGACGTCGTTTCCGATCGAGGCGGAGTACGTCGTCAGCGGATTCACCGTGCCGGGCGGCGGCGCGGCACCGGCCGGCGGGGTTGGTCCGACGGTGAGCGGCTTCGACGCGCCGCCGCCACCGCACCCGGCGAGCGCGAGAACGAGCGCGGCGCCGAACAACCGCGAGCGAACCGATCGGAGCTGCATCAGAACGACAGGAGCGTCTCGAGCAGCAGCGCGTCCTTGTTGTCCTTCGTCACGACGCAGCCGGGACAGAGCACGGAGCTGGCCGGCAGAATCGTGTTCGGCACGAGCCCGTAGTGCTGGTATTCGAGCCCGATCTGCGCGTTCTCACCGAGCCAGTGGTGCACGCCGAGGTAGCCGATGCGGTACCCGTTCGGATTGTTCAAGTAGAACAGCTGGTACGACGTCGAGCCGACGAGCTTCGTCTGCGGTGCGGTCGAATTCAGTCCGGCTTGGATCAAGCCGGCCTCCGCGTAGTTGCCGTTCGCGTGGAACGCCGGGTAACCGTAGCGCACCTGGAGCCAGTAGGCGTCGGCGTCGGTCCAGTGCGATCCGGTCAGCGGATCGGTCCCGAAGCGGTGCAGTCCTTCGACGTCCGCGAACAGATGCGTGTTGTGGTAGCTGCCGAACACGGTGGCGACCTGCTCGTTCGCGTTCGTCGCGACGTACGCGCCGGTGATCGGGACGCCGTTCACGTCGACGATCGTGTTCCCGTTCGCGTCCTTGAGCGTCGCGCTCGGGTTGAAGTACTGCTGGCCCGCGTAGTTCATGTTCGCGAGGAAGCTGACGCCGGCGCTGAGCCGCGGGTTGATCGCGTACGAGCCCTGCGCGAAGTACGACGAACCGGTCGTCCCGACCGCGCCGCCGCTGTTCGAGAGCGACGCGATGTTGAAGCCATAACCCGCCGCAGCGTCGAGCGGCCCGTTGTGGTACGCGACCGCGCCGCCGTTGAAATAGTCCTCGTAGCCGAGACCAAACGGGCCCTCGCCCTGCGCGAAGCGGCCGGCGGTCAGCGAGAGATTCTTGGTCGGGGTGAACAGGACGTTCGCGAAGTTCAGCCGCAGCGTCGAGTTCGCCGGGTAGTCGCTCGCGCAACCCGCGGTGATGCAGTAGTTCGGCACAGTCGTGCTTTGGCCCGCGGCGTTGTCGAAGTAGTAGCGGTCTTCGAGGCGCACACGGTACTGCACCATGTCGTTGACGATCCCCGAGAGCGTCAGGCGCAGCACCTGATAGCCGGTGCCGTGCCCGGAATCGCCGGCGGTCAGCGCGTTCTGCCCGATCTGACCGGGGTTGTTGCCGACGGTCACCGGCGTGCCGGCCGGGAGCAGCGCGAACGGTGCGACGGCGAAGCCGCCCGACGTGACGCTCGTGCTTCCGCCGTTGTACGCGGTCACGTGGTCGCTGAAGAGTCCCGGTGCGCGCAGGTAGTACGTCACGCCGATCTTCTGCCGGTTCACCTGCTTCTGCAGGTCCTGCACTTGGTCGTGCGTGCGGCCCGTCGCGTCCCACAGCGCGGCGACGTCGGCCTTGAGCGCGTCGATGTCGCTCCCGTAACGGTCGAGCAGCGCCTTGATCGCGTCGATGTCGGCCTGCGACACCGAGGTCAGGCTCGGCATCGTCGGCGTCGGCGGCGGCGACGGCTGCGCGAGCAGCGCGAGACGGTCGCGCATCTCCTGCGCGGCTTCGCTCGTCAGCGCGGCGACCTCATAGCGCGTCAGCAGACGCTGCGCGACGAGCGCGTCGAAATTGTGCTTGGCGAGGAAACCGTCGGTGTGCAGACGGCGCAGCTCGTCATAGGCCGGATCGTTCGCCGGAACGCTCTCCAGCTGTGCGCGGGCGGCAGCGGCGCTCAGTGGCGCCGTGCCTGCCGTCGCGGGAGCGTCCGCCGCGACGGCGGGCGCGACCAGCGACGCGAACGAGAGCGCGACGAGGACGGGACGTAGGAACAACGGGACGCCTCCAGCGGACGAGCGCAACCAGACCACGCCGAGGACGAACGTGCTGGACCGCGCTGAGTATAGGAACGTCCGCCACGACTCGCACTTAACGGTGCATTAACGCCGAAGGGCGGAACGCCGAACACGTCCCGCCCTTCCATCGCACGCGCGATCCGAGGGATTACTGCACGCAGGGGGTCTTGCCGCCCGCGCCGGTCGCCGCGTTCGCGACGGCCGTCTTCACGCTTGCCGGCATCGTCGCGTAACCGTCCGCGACGAGCTGCGTGTCCGCACCGCCGCTCGTGATGTACGAGAGCAGCGTCTGCGAGTCGGCGAGGTGCCCGTTGTGCGCGCCGACGAACGCGAGGTACTGCACCTCGACGATCGGGTACGCGTCAGCCTTGGTCGGGATGACGTAGAAGTCCGACCACAGGTACAGCACGCACTCCGGACGCGTCGTGCCGAGCGTCTTCGGGAACGCCAGGAAGTTGGTGAAGTCGCCCGCGCCGCCCTTGATGATGGCGAAGCTGCCGACGTTCGAGAACGCGTCCTGAACGCTGGTCTGCACCAGCGGATCGGCGAACGTCGTGCCCGGGGTCGACGAGACGAAGTCCGCCGCGTTCTGGAGGAGCGCCGCCGACAGGTGCGGCTTGCCCGAGAACGGGATCCCTTGCGCTTCGACGTAGCCGACTGCGCCATGACCCTGCTGGATCGTCTGCTGCAGCAGCGCGTTCGTCGCAACGCCGGTGAAGCCACCGGTCGTCGGGCCGGTCCACGTCGACGACGGCGTCGAGCCGTGCCACGTCGCGTCGCGGCCGGTGCCCTGATACGGCGCGGTGTTGTACTTCGGCACCGCGAAGAACGCCGCGCACATCGTCTTGAGATGACGCTGCAGGTTCAGGTTGATCCCGTCCACGTCACTGCGGAACTTGAACGCGATCGGCAGCGAGGTGCCGCCGGTGACCGAGGTGCCGCCGTTGTCGGCGGTGATCGCCGCGTCGTTCCAGTCCGTCACGGTCCCGTTCGCGATCGCGCAATACGACCAGACCGAGAGCTTCAGACGATTGCCGGCCAGACCCGGGAAATCGGTGGGCTTGTACGCGAACGCGATCGCCGAACCCGACACCGGCGCTTCGAACGGCTCGCCGAAGTTCGTCCCGGTCGCCGGTTCGCGGTCGGCCTTGTACGTCGTGTAGTCGGCCTGCGTCACCGCTTCGGTCGCGCCGACGAAGTC
>JAFAMK010000322.1 GCA_019233415.1 Vulcanimicrobiota bacterium | reverse complement strand
GTCCACGACGACGTCGACCAACCGCACCAGCTCGCGCGCATTCGCGGCATCGAACCGCTTCGCGAGCGCGTCGATCGCAATCTGCGGGTTCAGCGCGCGCAGCCGTTCCGCTGCTCGGTGCGCCTTCAGCGCGCCGACGTCCGCCGTGTCGTACAAGATCTGCCGCTGCAGATTGGTCACGTCGACCGCATCGTCGTCGATCACCACGATCCGTCCGACACCGGCAGCGGCCAGGTACGCGAGCGCCGGCGAACCCAGCCCACCCGCGCCGATCACCAGCACGCGCGCGTGCTCAAGTTTTTCCTGTCCGGCTAGCCCAACTTCGGGGATCAGCAGATGCCGGCTGTACCGTCGCGGGTCGAGCCGCCCGGCCAGGCTCACGATGCGCCGCCCTTCGACAGGCTCAGGGTGACGGGGGGCTGGCTCAGGGCGACGGGGGACTGGCTCACGGTGACGGGGGGCTGGTTCAGGGTGACGAGGGATGGGGTCATAGCGGGGCGTCGATCAGTGGGGGCGACGGGGCGGCGCTGTCGCTGTGGCGGGGGTGGAGGGCGTTGAGCCATTGGAGCACCGCGGTGCGGCTGTTGTCGCCGGCGAAGGTGTGGTCGCTGTCGACCGTGACGAACGTCTTCGGTTCGTATGCGTGCGCGTGCAGTTCCTCGACCGAGGCACGTGAGACCATTGCGTCGCGCTGTGCGGCTACGAAGAGGACCGGGCGCCCCGCGAGGCCGGTGAGCGCGTCGCCGATCAGCGGTTGCCAGGCGTGCGCGAGTTCTTGCAGCGTCGGGCCGTCCACGTACGACGAGCGCAGGTCGACGACGCCGCGCGCGGCGAGGCCGTCGAGCACGGTCGGCCGGCCGTAACCCGTCGCGATCGAGACTGCGCCGGCGAGCGACGGGTCGCGGCCCGCGACGCAGAGTGCGGTCGTCGCACCCATGCTGTGCCCGACCGTGTAGACGGTCTGCGCGCCTCGCTCGCGCACGTAGCGCACGACAGCTTCCATCGCCGCGAACAAATCCTCGACACCGCGCAGCCGCCCGCCGCTAGCGCCGAGCTTGTGTCCCGGAAAGTCGAGCGACCACACGTCGAACCCGTGGCTCGCGAGAAACGCGCACAACCCGTCGAGGTTCTGCTTCGAGCTGGAGTATCCGTGCCCGACGACGAGCGTCACCCCCCGCGCCCGCCGCGCCTCATAGTGCAGCACCGCGACGCTCCTACCATCGTCCGCGAGCACCACACGACGCCCATCGCGCTGCGCACCATCCCCGTCATTCTGCGCACCATCCCCGTCATCCTGAGCTTGTCGAAGGGCGACGTAGTGCAGTTCGACGTTCACGGTGCGGTGTTCGCGATCCACGCGGCGTCGCCGTCGCGGTAGACTTCGCGCTTCCAGACGGGGACGCGCGATTTGAGCGCGTCGATCGCGTAGCGGCAGGCGTCGAACGCCGCGCCGCGGTGCGGTGCCGCAACGACGACCGCGACCGACGGCTCGCCGAGCGCGACGCGGCCGGTGCGGTGGACGATCGCGATTCCGAGCGGGCCGAAGCGTTCGTCGGCCTCGCGCGCGATCGCCGTCATCTCGGCGAGCGCCATCGTCTCGTACGCTTCGTACTCGAGCGCCTCGACGGGGCGCGGATCGCCGGGCGACGTCGCGCGCGTCGTGCCGAGGAACGTCACGACCGCACCGTGCGCGTCGGTCTTCACCACGCGTTCGAGCGAAGCGACGTCGAGCGCGTCCGCGCTCAGCCCGATCATCGCGTCAGCCGCCGCCGACCGGCGGGAGCAGCGCGACCTCGTCGCCGTCGCGTAGCGCCGTCGCGCCGTTCGCCAGGGCGCCGTTACGCGCGAAGCGCGTCGAGGCGCGCAGACCACCGAGCCCGTCGGCTTCGCCGGCGAGCCGCGACCACAGGCCGTCGAGCGTCTCGCCTTCGGCCAAGTCGAGGTCGCGCGCGCCGAACCCGAGCAGCTCGCGCAGCCGCGCAAACGCGAGCACACGCACCCGCATCACGAGCCTCCGAGGTCGGTCGTGTAGCCGCGGTCGTGCAGCCAGGTGCGCGACTCGTCGTGCAGGCCGAGCAGGTCGATGCGGTTGCAGGTCAGCTTGTGCAGCAGCACCTCCCAGAAGTGCCGGTCCTGCGCGTAGACGTCGTCGGGAACTTGGTTGTGCGTGCGCGTGAACTCGCGCAGCCCTTCCCAGTCGCGCGCGGCGAGAACGGTGCGCAGCGCGTTCTCGTACTCGGGGCTCGGCGCGGCGGGCTGCATCGTCAAGCCGACTTCGCCTGCGCGCCCTTCGCCGGCGGTGGCAGGGCAAACCGCTCGATCGCGCGCGCGACGCCGTCCTGGTCGTTCGGCGCGGTCGTGTAGCGCACGGCCTGCCGCACTTCCGGAAGCGCGTTGCCCATCGCGACGCCGACGCCGGCCCAGCGCAGCATCGGAACGTCGTTGCGCGAGTCGCCGATCGCGAGCACGCGTTCGGCCGGAATCTGGAAATCGGCGCACAGCCGCGCGAGCGCGTTCTTCTTGCTCGCGTCGCGGTTGAGGACCGCGCACTCGACGAAGTCGTGCCACGTCTCGACGCGGAAGCTCAGCGGCAGATCACCGAACTCGCGCTGCATCCGCTGCACCGACTCGTCGCCGAGGAACCGGATGAACGTCGGCGCCTCGGTCAGGATCTCGACCAGCGAGGGCGCCTCGTACCAACCCGGCCCGCGCATGTCGTCCATGAACACCGCCGAGCCTTCGAGCCGGTAGAACGCTTCGCCGACGTACACCGCGATCGACAGCGCCTCGCGCTCGGCGAACGCGACCATCGGCTTTGCGTACTGCAGCGGAACGGGGATGCTCTCCAGCGTCTTGTTCGCGCCGAAGTCCTTCGTCAGCGCGCCGTGGCAGCAGATGACGGGGAGGTTGAGCCCGAGCTCCTTCGAGATGCGGATCGGCGTGTCGACGCCGCGCCCCGTCACCAGGACGACGCGGATTCCCGCGGCCAGTGCCGCTTTGATCGCCGTGCGGTTGCGGAGGCTGATCGTTTCGTCCGGGGCGAGGAGCGTTCCGTCGAGGTCGAGTGCGACGAGGTCGATTCGTGGAGATGATGCCATGCTGTTTGAAGAGTGATTTCGCGCCGACCCTACGATACCCGCGCGGGGGCCGGAGAATGCGCAACGGCCGGCTCGTCGAATACGTTGACGAAGCATGCGCACCTTCGTCGCGGTCCTCGCACTCGTCGGCGCGAGCGCCGTTCCGGCGCTCGGCCAGCAGCGCTGCACGCACGAGACCTTCCCGGTCGCCTCGCAGTCGGTCGTCGTGACGGTCTGCACGACCGCGACGGACGGTGCGAAGACGGTCCCCGTCTCCGAGACGTTCAAGAACGCCAGCACCTCTTTCAACCACGCGACGACGATCGAGGTTCTGCCCGGCGCGAGCGCCTCGCGCGGGATCGACGACGTCTCGCTGACGGCGCTCGGCCTGCCGTACACGCTCCACCTGACGCTGGCCTACCGCGAGGGTGCCGTGGCGATCGAGCACGCCCTGCTGCTCCCAGGCGCGGTCCCGCTCAAATAGACCGCCGCCGCCGTGCGGCGCAACCGTGCGGCGGCCGAACGGTTTGAGGGCTCCGAAATGCGGTGTCCTCCCGTCTGATGTCCTGTACCAGCGTGGCCCCCGGCCTGGACGCGGTCGGGAAGGCACGGTATGTCACCGACCACCTGCCCTCACTGTGGCGGGTTCCCGATGGCGCCGAGGCAGGCGTCGCCTGGCGCGTCACGCCCGAGCCCTTTCCGCTGGCGCCGAAGACCGCCGCGGCGATCGAGACGCTCGGGAACGACCTGCTCGCTTTCTACCGGGCGCTCAACAGCCTGTACCTGCGCAGCGCGCGGGGGACGGCGCCGGCGTTCATCGCCGAGGAGCTGGACCGCGGCAAGCCCGAGCAGATCGTCAAGCTCGCCCGCCAGAACCGCTTCAAGCAAGAGGTTCCGCGGGTCATCCGCCCCGACCTGATCCTGACCGACGACGGCTACGTCGCGAGCGAGCTGGACAGCGTCCCCGGCGGGATGGGCTTCACGGGCGCCCTGGCGCGCACATACTGCGAGATCGGCAGCGACAGCGTCGGCGGCCCCGACGGGATGGCTCAGCGGTTCGCCGAGATGATCGCCTCCGTCGCCGGGGCCGAGCACCCGACGGTCGGGATCGTCGTCAGCCAGGAGTCGAACGACTACCGCAACGAGCTGATCTGGCTCGCGGACCGCGTCAACGCGCTCGGGACGGCCGAGGCGATCGTGTGCTGGCCGCAGGACGTCGTCTTCACCGAGGAGGCGCTGTTCGTGCGGCAAGAAGACGGCCGCGAAGCGAAGCTCGACGTCCTCTACCGGAACTTCGAGCTGTTCGACCTGCTCAACGTTCCCAAGCAAGAACTGATGCTCTACGCGGCGCGGCACAACCGCGTCAAGATGAGCCCGCCGCCGAAGGCGCACATGGAAGAGAAGTCGAGCTTCGCGCTCTTCCACCATCCCGGTCTGCGCGCGCTCTGGCGCGCGGAGCTGGGCGAACACGTCGACGAGCGGCTCCTCGGCATCTTCCCGCGCACCTGGATCGTCGACCCGCGCCCGATCCCGCCGCAGGCCGCCGTCGTCGACTTGACCGCCGCCGGTATTCCGGTTCACGACTGGTCGCAGCTCGAAGACCTCGGCAAGAGCGAA
The DNA here is from genome assembly GCA_019233415.1 of Vulcanimicrobiota bacterium. Taxonomy (GTDB): domain Bacteria; phylum Vulcanimicrobiota; class Vulcanimicrobiia; order Vulcanimicrobiales; family Vulcanimicrobiaceae; genus Vulcanimicrobium. Next base: position 7,030 of record JAFAMK010000322.1, on the reverse strand, counting down.
CGCGACTACGTCCTCAAGCCGTCCGGTTTTTCCGAGCTGGCCTGGGGTTCGCGCGGCGTCAAAGTCGCCAACGACCTGACCAAGGACGCGTGGCGCGACGCGATCCAGGAAGCGCTCGGATCGTTCGATCGCACGCCGTACATCCTGCAGCGCTTCCACAAGGGACGCCGCGTGCGCGTGCCCTTCTTGTCGAACTCGACGGGCGAGATCAAGGAGATGGACGGGCGCGTGCGGCTGTGCCCGTACTACTTCGTCGTCGGCGACGAGACGCGTCTGGGCGGGATCCTCGCGACCGTCGCGCCGGCCGACAAGCGGCTGATCCACGGGATGAGCGACGCGATCATGGCCTCGTGCCGGATCGCGGACGACGGCTTCTGAGCGCACGCGAAGCGCCGCCCCACAGCGGGGCGTGGCGCACCCGCAAGCGGATCGTCAACTTCGGCGTGGCGGGGCTCGTCGCGCTGATCGTCCACTTCGTCGTGCCGACGTGGCTGCACGGCGCGACGCGCTTCGTCGCATCGTACGACGCCGGCGCGCTCGCGCTGCTCGCGATGAGCTGGCGCGGCCTCACCGCCGACCCGCAGCGAACGCGCCTGCGCGCGGCCGACGAGGACCCGGGCCGCAACGTCGTCGGACTGATCATCTTCGGCGCGGTCGCGGTCGGCCTCGTCGCGGCGATCGCAATTGTCGGGCACGGGCCGCAGGTGCGCACCGACGTCGAGCGGTGGGAAGCGTACGGGCTCGGCCTCGTTGCGATTGGCGTCGGCTGGTTCCTCGTGCACACGGTCTACACGTTCCGCTACGCGCACCTGTACTACTACGACGACGACGGCGACGGCTGCGGCGGGATAAAGTTCCCGGGGACCGATGAGCCGTCCGACTGGGATTTCGCCTACTTCGCGTTCTGCATCGGCACGTCGTTCGCGGTCTCCGACCCGCAGGTGACCGAGACGCGCGTGCGGCGCGAGATCATCGGTCACTCGATCATTGCGTTCGCCTACAACTCGGTGATCATCGGGATGGTGATCAACCTCTTCGCCGGCATCTTCGCCGCCCCGGCGCCCGGCAAGTAATGCGGAATCACTAGGGTCCGTACGGCCTCAGGCACTGCGCGTCCACGTGCTGAAAGATCATCGCAAGCTGGACCGACCATGCCGCAGCCGCGAACGCCAGTGCTGCGATGACAACGAGCGGGATGCCGAAGACGCGCTTCGCCGTCCCGTACTCCAGCAGCGCGGCGGGAAGCAAGAGCACGAACGCGGTGAAGAACCCGAACTGCAGCCCGGAGTGGTAGAGCCCGACCGGTGCCGCGACGAGCGCGCGCACCGGCAGCGTGAGTGCATCGTGTGGCGATGCGATCAGCGGTAGCACGGAGATCGGGATGCACCCCCCGAAGTCCGTGCTGTAAACCGTCGATTGAATCGCGAGCCCGACTCCGGCCGACCACCCGAACGTCAGCAGAACGAGCGCGATCCAGTAGCCGCCCCATGACAGGGCGCGCCACCGCAGCGCTACACCATCCACATCCTACAGTGTCGGCGTGAAGTTCAGGTTCTTTACCAGGAACGCGTAGCGGTCCGCGACGTCGCCGATGATCTTTTCGGTTGGGCGGCCGGCGCCGTGGCCGGCTTTCGACTCGACGCGAAGGAGGATCGGGGCGTCGCCGGCTTGGGCGTGCTGGAGCGCTGCCGCGAACTTGAACGAGTGCGCCGGGTAGACGCGGTCGTCGTGGTCCGAGGTCATCACCATCGTCGGCGGATAGGTCGTGCCGTCCTTGACGTTGTGGTACGGCGAGTACGCAAGCAAGTATTTGAACTGGTCGGCCGAGGCTTCCGAGGAGCCGTAGTCGGTGACCCACGCCTTGCCGACGGTGAACTTCTGGAAGCGCAGCATGTCGAGCACGCCGACTTCGGGGATTGCGGCACCGAACAGGTCGGGGCGCTGCGTGATCGCGGCGCCGACGAGCAGCCCGCCGTTCGAGCCGCCGTTTGCCGCGAGTTTCGGCGTCGAGGTGATCTTGCGGTCGATCAGCATCTGCGCCGCGGCGAGGTAGTCGTCGAACACGTGCTGCTTGTTCGCGAGCCGGCCCGCGTCGTGCCAGGCGTCGCCGTACTCGCCGCCGCCGCGCAGCGTCGCGACGGCGTAGGCGCCGCCCATCTGCAGCCACATCGCGATCGAGCTGGAGAAACTCGGCGTCAGCGAGATGTCGAACCCGCCGTAGCCGTACAGGATCGTCGGCGTCGAGCCGTCGAGGTTCATGTCCTTGCGGTGGACGACGAAGACGGGGATGCGCGTGCCGTCCTTCGATGTCGTGAAGAGCTGCTCGGTGACGTACGGCTTCGGGTCGAACGCGATCTTCGGGCGCGTCGCGACCGTGCTCTTCCCGGTCACCGTGTCGTAGCGGTAGACGGTCGTCGGGTACGTGTATGACGCGAAGGTGTAGTACGCGATGCGGTCCTCGCGCCACGCCGACGGCCGGCCGCCGCTGCCGATCCCGGGCAGTGCGATCGCGCCGAGCGCGCGGCCGTGCAGGTCGTAGATGCGAACCGCGCTGTGCGCGTCGTGCAGGTAGTCGACGTAGAAGCGGTTCCCGATCAGCGAGACGCCCTGCATCGCGTCGGCCGACTGCGGGACGATGTCGTGCAGCGCATGCGCCGGATCGCGCACGTCGAGCCAGGCCAGCCGGCCGCGCGGCGCGTTCGCGTTCGTCTGGATATAGAGACGGTCGCCGTCGTCGCCGACGGGGTTGTAGCTGACGTTCGGGTCGAGCGTGAAGAGCGTGCGGAACGCCGAATCGGGCTCGTCGCGCCGTTTCCACGCCAGGCTGTTGCCGTCACCTTTCGACGTGGAGAAGAAATAGTAGCGCTCATCCTCGGTGCTGCCGCTGCCGAGGAACTGGTCGGGATGTGCGGTCGATGCGTAGACGAGCTTGTCGGCCGACTGCGGCGTGCCGACCACGTGAAAGTATTCCTTCTGCACGCCGAGCGCGCTCAGCGTCGCGTTCGCTGCCTGCGGCTTGTCGTAGCCCTCGTAGTAGAAGCCGCGGTCACCGACCCAGTTCGCGCCGGAGAATTTGCTCCACTCCAGCGTGTCCGAGAGGTCCTTGCCGCTCGCGACGTCGCGAATGCGCCAGGTCTGCCAGTCGGAACCCGACGACTGCGTCGCGTACGCCATGTATTTGCCGTCGCGCGTGAACGAGGTCCCCGCCAGCGCGACCGTGCCGTCGGCGGCGAGCGTGTTCGGGTCGAGGAAGACGCGCGCCGGCGCGGTCGCGGAGTCGCGCACGTAGAGGACGGCCTGGTTCTGCAGGCCGCTGTTGCGGAAGTAGAACCAGCGCTTCCCAACACGGAACGGCGCGTTGACTTTCTCGTAGTTCAGCAGCGTGCGGTACGCATCGCGGATCGCCGCGCGCTGCGGGATCGCGTCGAGGTACGACGCCGTGAGTTTCTGCTCGGCGGCGATCCAAGCCGTTGTCTCCGGCGAATCGACGTTTTCGAGCCAGCGGTACGGGTCGTGAACGACGGTCCCGAAGTACGTGTCGGTTACCGAACCACGTGGCGCGTCCGGATAGGACAGCCGCGGTCCGGCGGCGAGAACGGGGGACGCGGCGAGAAACGCGGCCGCGAACGCGAACAGAAGACGGCGCATCGCCCTCTGTTCTCCGTATTAAACCGGAGGAGCCTGCACCCCGTGCGCAAATGCTTCGAGCCGCATCCGGTCGATCGCGCGGACCCGGCCGCGGTCCAGCTCCACCGCCTGCGCGTTCTTGAGCCGGATCAGCGCGCGCGCCGCCATGTCGCGGACCGTCCCGGCCGCGGCGGCGATCTGCGCCTGCGAGAGGTTCTCGACGCCGGGCAGCCCCGTCGCCATCCCGACCGTCGCGGGCGCGTACGACATCAGGAACTTCGCGACGCGCTGCAGGACGTGCGCGAAGGCGAGGTCCGCGATCGTGTCGATCGAGCGCCGGCGCGCCTGCGAGGCGGCGGCGAGGAACCCCAGTGCCAGCTCCGCGTCGTTGCGGACCGCGTGCAGCACGGCTTCCGACGGCACGAGCACGATCGTGCAGTCGGTCAGCGCCTCGGCGCGCGTCGTCGCGCCGCCGCCGTCGAACGTGCCCGACTCGTTGAGCGGGTCGTGGGTCAGCCGCTCGCCGAGCGCGTGCGTCTTCCCGTCCGGCGAGAGCAGCGTATAGACGACCTTCCCGGCGCGCACGAAGCCGAGGTACGGCCACATCTCGCCCTCGTCGAAGATCGTCTCGCCGGTGCGGTACGACCGCTCCGTTGCAACCGCGGCCAGCTCGACGATCGTCGTCTGCTTCGCGTTGGCGAACGGCGCGGTGTGCGAGAGGAAGGTCGCCGTGTCGGCGCGCTCGTCGATGCGCTCGAGGCGAATCGTCCAGCGCCCGCTGCCGAGATTGCGCGCGTCCCACGAGAAACGGCCCGCGCGGTACTGCTGGAACTCATTGCGCAGCGCGCGCGGATCGCTCTCTTCGTTGAGCTCCAAGATGCCGCCGACCGGCAGCTTGTCGAACGCGTCGAAAATCCGCGCAGTTCTATTCTGGGCGGGAAGTGTGCGCGCGTCGATCGCCACAGCCGCCGCGCGAGTCGTTGCCATCGCCGTTGGGGATGCGGGCGCAGGGGGCGCATTCCCTGCGACGGAAGCCGCAGCACGATGTCCTCGCTGCGCCGGTGGACTGCGCGCGGGCTCGACGTCCTCGCCGTGCTGATCGTCCTGGTCGCTCTCGTCCGCTTCGTCGTGCTGCCGCGGCTGCACCACGGCCCCGTCCAGGCACCTCCGGTCTTGCTCGCGACGCTCGACGGCGGACGGTTCGACCTCGCGCGCCGTCACGGCCGGCTCGTCTTCCTCGACTTCTGGGCCTCATGGTGCGACCCGTGCCGCGCCTCGATCCCGATGGTGCAGCACTTTCGGCGCACCCATCCGGGCGTCGACGTCGTCTCCGTCGACGTCGGTGAACCGGTCGCGCTGGTGCGGCCGTTCGCCGCGCAGTTCAAGATGGACGACGTCGCGCTCGACCCCGACCAGACCGTCGCGCACGCCTTCGGCGTGACGGGCTATCCGACGGTCGTCGCGATCGACGCGACCGGGCGCGTGCGCGCGTCGTGGGTCGGCTTCGACCCCGACATCGAGCGCGCGATGGGCGAGGTCGCCACTAGCGGCCGGTGAACGCCGCTTTGCGCTTGTCCAAGAACGCCTGCGAGCCTTCGCGGAAGTCCTCGGTCGTTACGGACTGGCCGAAGAGCAGCGCTTCGAGTGCGAGCGCGTCGTCGAGCGCGAGCGAGGCGCCATCGACGATCGCGCGCTTCGTGGCGGCGATCGCGAGCGGCGCCTTCGACGCGATGAGGTCGGCGATCCGGCGCGCTTCTGTCATGAGGCCGTCGAGCGGGACGACCCGCTGGACCAGGCCGATCCGCAGCGCCTCCGGCGCATCGATCATCTCGCCGGTCAGACAGAGGTACATGGCCATCCCTTCCCCGAGCAGCCGCGCCGTGCGCTGCGTCCCGCCGTAGCCGGGGAGGATCCCAAGGTTGACCTCCGGCTGGCCGAAGCGCGCGTTCTCGCTCGCGATCCGCACGTCGCACGCCATCGCGAGCTCGCAGCCGCCGCCCAGCGCAAAGCCGTTGACCGCCGCGATCACCGGGACGCGCATCCGCTCGATCGCGCGCGTGAGCGCCTGGCCCTTGCGCGCCTGCGCCTCGCCGGCGTACGCGTTCGGCAGGGCGTTCAGCTCGCCGATGTCGGCCCCGGCCGCGAACGCCTTCGGTCCAGCCCCAGTCAGGATCACCGCGCGCACGCTCGCGTCGCCGTCGAGCTGCGCCAGCGTTCCGGCCAGCTCGTCGAGCAGTTCGAGATTAAGAGCGTTTAAGACAGCGGGGCGGTTCAGCGTGACCGTCGCGACGGGCCCGTCTGTGTCGAGGAGGAGCGTTTGCACGGGATTCGCGGTACAACGGGGTTCTCCGGACGCCCTTCCCTCTGCTATGGTGGGGGAGATGCGTACCGCTTATCACCAGGCGCTGGAGAATACGCGCCTCGACGTCGTCCGCCTCGGGGCGCTCGTCTCGGATGCGATCCGCTCGGCGACCCAGGCGCTGGAGCGCCGTGACGTCGTCCTGGCCGGCCGTGTCATCGCCGGCGACGACGAGATCGACGACATGCGCCGGCGGGTCGAGACGGCCTGCATCGAGCTGATCTGGAAGCAGCAGCCGGTCGCGGGCGAGCTGCGCCAGATCGCCGGGATGCTGCAGATCGTCACCGACCTCGAACGGATCGGCGACTACGCGGTCGACATCGCGAAGAACGCGATCAAGCTCGCCGACGTCGCGGTGCGGCCGGCGAGCGTCGAGATCGGCCGCATCGCCAACCTCGCGTACGAGATGCTGATGGACGTCATGCGCGCCTACCGCGAGAACGACTCCGCGCTGGCCGACGACGTCATCGAGCGCGACGACCAGGTCGACGTGCTCTACCGCAACGGGATCACCGCGCTCCAGGCGGAGATGCAGCGCGATCCGGGTACGGTACCGGCAGGGACCTTGCTGCTGTTCGTCATCTCGATCATCGAGCGCGTCGGCGACCGGGCCCAGAACATCGCCTGGCATACCAAGGACATCAACTCATGATGAGATCGGCCGCCGCTCTGATCCTCGGGCTCACGCTGTTCTGCGCCGCCGCGGCGTCGGCGCCGGCCGATGACCGCGTGGTGAAGCTCCTGCTGGACGGGCGGCCGGTCGACCGTGCGGGCGGCGTCGCGGTCGCGCACAACGGGATCGTGTACGCCGATCTCGTCGACTTGGTGAAGTCGTTCAACGGCCTCCTGACGTTCCAGGGCCCCGCGGTCGAGGTTTCGATCGGGAGCACCGTCGCGCGGTTCACCGCCGGGAGCAGAACCGCGAAGATCGACCAGGGCGCGATAACGATGCGCGGGCCGGCGATCATGCGCAACGGCGACATGTACGTTCCGCTCGAAACGTTCGTCGTGCGCGTCGCGAAGGCGAAGGTGCGCGTGGCACCG